>CANGMH010000046.1 GCA_947454005.1 Verrucomicrobiota bacterium | reverse complement strand
CCGCGCCGGGTCGACCGCGAACTGGGCGAAGCTGGTCACCGTCTCGTCGCGGAAATTGCCGCCGAAATAGGTGAACGGCGACACCGCGACCACGCCGGGGATCTTCTCGACGACGGGTAGCTGCTTCGCCGGCAGCGGCTGCGCGAGCGACACCTTGTTGCGGGCGATGACCCGGAGCGACGCGGCCTCGGATTCGGGCGGGACGGTGAGCTCGCGCTGGAGCGTCAGCAACGTGACCAGCAGCCCGCAGCTCACCGCCACGCTGACGACCGTGAGCAGGGCGCGCCGCTTGTTGCGGAGGGCGTTCTTGGCGATGAAGGAGGCGAAGGTCATGGGCGGTTCACCGGATGATCTCGCCCTTCTCCAGATGGAGGCTGCGGCTGCCGTAGCCGGCGGATTTCGGGTCGTGCGTGACCATCACCACGGTCTTGCCGGCGGTGAGCGTGAGGGACCGGAGGATCTCGAGCACGTCGCTGGCGGACTTGGCGTCGAGGTTGCCGGTCGGTTCGTCCGCGACGATCAAGGCCGGATCGGTCACCAGGGCCCGCGCGATGGCGACCCGCTGCTGCTGGCCGCCCGACATCTGGTCCGGACGGTGGTGTCCGCGGTCGGCCAACCCGACCAGCTCCAGGGCCGTCTGCACCTGCTTGCGGCGCTCGCGTCCGCTCAGGTCGGTGAGCAGGAGCGGCAGCTCGACGTTCTCCGCGGCGGTGAGGACCGGGATGAGGTTGAAGCTCTGGAAGACGAAGCCGACGTTCTGGTTCCGCCAATCGGCCAGCTGCGATTCATCGAGCCGCGCGATGTCGATGCCCTGGACCTTCGCCGATCCGCTCGTCGGCCGGTCGATGCCGGCGATGATGTGGAGCAAGGTGGACTTGCCGGACCCGGACGGCCCCATGAGCACGACGAACTCGCCGGCCGTGATGTCGAGCGAGACGTGGTCGAGCGCGACGACGTTGATGTCGCCCTGCCGGTAGATCTTCGACAGGTCCCGGACGACGACGATGGGTTCCGTGGCCATAAGGTCGCGGAGAGGTAGACGAAGATCGGGCGGCTAGCAACCGCGGCAACGCAGGTCGCTGGCCCGGGAGGGTCGGACAAGGCCCGCTAATCAGCTTCGACCGGCGGTCCCAAAGCGGCGTCCTGGCTCAGCTCTCGGGCGTGAGACCGAGCACCACATCGAAGCGGGCCGCCAGTTCACCGGCCTTCGCCCCTTTGAGCGGCGCGAATTCGATGGTCACGGAATCGCGGGCCTTCGCGTCCTTGATGCCCTTCCAGACGCCGTCGCCCGCGTTGCCCGGATGCCCCTTGATGTAGCACTGCGTGGTCAGCAGGTCCTTGCCGCGGCGTTTCACCTTGTAATGGATGTGCGGGGCGCGCCCGGGATAAGGCACCGGCTTGATGGTGCGGAACAGGTACTCCCCGGTGGAACCGGTGACGAAGCGGCCGAACCCCTGGAAATTCTTGTCGCGCTTGTCGCCGTTGTCCGAGCCCTTGTGCAGATAGACGCCGTTGGCGTCGCATTGCCAGATCTCCACCACGGCGTTGCGGACCGGTTCGCCGCGCGGGTCGAGGATCCGTCCGCTCACGTAGCTGACCTGTCCGACCGCCGTGTCGAGGCTGTCGTTGAGCACGAGCAGGTCGTTGTCGGTGTCGAGCGGCAGGTGGTCCGGATAGAACGGCCCCTCGGTCTGGGCCGGTGTGAGCGAGAGCGCTTCGGCGAGCAGGCCGGGAGCGAAGGACGCGGCCGCGCCGAGGCCGACCAAGAAGCGGCGACGGCCGGGTGAGGGGACGAAGATGTTCATCGGTGGGGAGGATCTTTCCGGGGTGACCGATGCAACCTCCCAGACCCCGGGCGGGATTTCCATGTGTTTTCCGGCGCGGACGTCGGCGGCGACGGATCCCGCCGCGAGGTTTGCCTCCGGCCGGACCGCCCGCGAGAGTGCACCGCATGACAGCAGGACACTTCGACGCGGTGGTGATCGGTGGCGGCAGCGCAGGCTATGCGGCGGCCAGGACCCTGACCTCCGGCGGAGCCAAGACCGCGGTGGTCGAGGGAGGACGCGAGGTCGGAGGGCTCTGCATCCTCCGCGGCTGCATGCCCACCAAGGCCCTCCTCCACGCCGCCGAGCTGCGCCAAGCCATCCGCCATGCCGAGGAATGGGGGATCACGACCGGCGAGGTGAAGGTCGATGTCGCGAAGCTCTTCGCCCGGAAGGATGAATTGATCGCGGAGTTCGCGGGCTATCGGCGACGGCAGCTCGAGACGGGAAAAGCCGAATTCATCCGGGCCGGCGCCCGCTTCATCGATCCGCGGACGCTGGCGCTCGACGACGGACGGCGTCTGACCGCGGACCACTTCGTCATCGCGACCGGTTCCGTCATCGCGCCTCCGCCGTCGGGGACCGGCCTCGACCAGGTCGCCCTGCTCACCAGCGACGACGCGTTGGCGCTTTCCCGGATCCCGGCTTCGATGATCGTGCTCGGGGGTGGCGCGGTGGCGGTGGAGTTCGCGCAGTTCTTCAGCCGCTTCGGCGCGCAGGTCACCATCGTCCAGCGCGGGCCGCACCTGTTGCGGGACGTGGACGAAGACGTCGCCCGGGAACTGGAGAACGCGCTCCGCCGCGAAGGCATCGTGATCCACACGGGCACGCGCCTGCTCGGCGCCGAGGACCTCGGCGACCGGAAGCGGGTGAGGTTCGAGAAGGCCGGCGAAGCAGTGATGGTGGAAGCCGAGGTCCTGTTCAACGGGCTCGGCCGCACGCCGGCCACCGCAGGTCTTGGTCTCGCGACCGCGGGCGTCGCCACGACGGACGGCCGCATCGTCACCGACCTTCGGCAGCGCACGTCCGCGCCCCACATCCACGCGGCGGGCGATTGCTGCGGCCCGCACGAGATCGTCCACATCGCCATCCAACAGGGCGAGCTGGCCGCCAGGAACATCCTCCGTCCCGCCACGCCGGCCGAGATGGATTACCGGCTGCTCACCACCGTGGTCTTCACCGATCCAGCGGTCGCCCAGACCGGCCTCACGGAGAAGGCGGCGCGCGCCCGGGGCATCGACTTCCTGTCGGCGACCTATCCTTTCAACGACCACGGCAAATCGATGATCCTCGGCGCGAAGGACGGCTTCGTGAAGCTGCTCGCCGACCGCTGCACCGGTGAGTTGCTGGGTGGTTCCTGCGCCGGGCCGCAAGGCGGCGAATTGATCCACGAGATCACCGCGGCGCTGGCGAAACGGATGACCGCCGCCGAACTCGCCGCGATGCCGCACTACCATCCGACACTGGCCGAGATCTGGACGTATCCGGCAGAAGAGCTCGCCGAGAAGATCGCGGCCTGACCAAGACCCGGCCCGGTGGTGGGCCTCGGTCGGGGCCGAGAACCGCCGCTTGCGCCGGACGCGGCGTCGGCGTAGAGCGGGCGCATGACTCTCCTCGGTCGCGTCGCGTTGGTCGCGTTCATCTCGTTCTCGGCCGACGCAGCGCTCCAGGCGCAGACCATCCAAGCCGGTGTGACCGCGCCGACGGCAGCGGTGAACGTGACCGGGATCGCCGGAGGTCAGGCCCAGGCCCGCGGCATCCGGGGCGTCACCCGCCGGACGATGATGACGGCGCCCGGGCAGGAGGCCCGCACCTTCTTCACCGCCGGCGGCGTCGACCTCGGCGGAAGCGCGCCCCAGGGCGATGCCGCGGTGGCCGCTCCGGCGCCGGTCGTCGCGGAGGTGCCGATGGAAGGTCTGGACCGCCCGGAGGTCCGGCGCGCACTCCGACAACTCGCCGATGCCGGCGATGCGGACGCGAAGCGCTTGCTCGCCAAGCCCGTCCTGGCCGCCCGCCCCGCGGGCCGTTGACCCACCGCCGGCGCCGGGCCGGCCGTTCTCCATCTGCTCGCTGATCGGGCGGCGTCCGGTACGAAGAGCAGGTCCATCGTTCCGTTGATATTGAACGAAACCACATCGCGTCGCGTGTCCGTGTCCGCCGCTCCGGACCGGTCCGCATGCGCCTCCGTCGGACGCGGGCCTTCCCAGCTTCCGTCTTCCCCTGCGCTCGACCGGTCCCGTAGCCTGTGCCGGTGCACTTCGGAAAACTGACGCTCGTCGGCGTCGGCCTGCTCGGCGGTTCGGTCGGGCTCGCCGCGAAGCAACGCCGGCTCGCCGCCCATGTCTGCGGGCTGGTGCGCCGCGCCGCGGCCGTCGCGGAGTGCGAGCAGCTCGGGGTGGTGGATTCGGCCACCCGCAACCTGGCCACGGCGGTGTCGGACGCGGACCTCGTCGTCCTCTGCTCGCCCATCGGCCAGATGCGCGCGTTGCTGAAGGACCTGCTGCCGTTCCTCAAGCCGGACGCCATCGTCACCGACGTCGGCAGCGTGAAGGGCAGCGTGGTGGAGGAACTGGAGCCGTTGGCCGCTTCGGTCGGCGTCCGGTTCGTCGGCAGCCATCCGATGGCCGGCGCGGAGAAGACCGGCGCGTCCGCCGCGCGGGCGGATCTTTTCCAGGGCGCGGTCTGCGTCGTCACGCCGACGCAGCGGACGGATCCCGAGGCGCTGCGGATCGTGGAAGGCTTCTGGAAGGCCGTCGGTTCGCGCGTGCTCACGCTGTCGCCGGCGCAGCACGACGACCTCGTGGGCCGTTCCAGCCATCTGCCCCACGTCGTCGCCGCCGAACTGGTGAACTACGTGCTCAGCCCGGTGCATCCGAAGGAGCAGGCGCAGCTCTGTGCCAGCGGCTTCCGCGACACCACCCGCATCGCCAGCGGTTCGCCGGAGATGTGGCGGGACATCGCGCTGGCCAACCGGCGGCACCTCGGCCGCGTGCTGGGCGTGTTCATCGAGGACCTGGCGGAGTTCCGCCGTGCCTTGGAAGAGGGCGACGCCGCGTCCGTGGGCGAGTTCTTCGCCCAGGCCAAGGCGCGCCGCGATGCCTGGATCAACCCGGCGGAGGGGCCGGAAGGCAACGGGAACGTACCCTAGGCGACGGTGACGCCAGGTCGTCGCCGCCGAGGCCGAATGGAAGACCGCCCCGGCCGCCTCAGACGATGTCCGGCTCGCCGATGACCTCGGTGCCGTCGCGGGTCTGCACGCCACGGGCCTTGAGGCTCTCCTTCGGATCCGCGTAGCCCGGGATGATGCGGTCGAGCTGCGTCTGCGTGGCGCCGAGATGGTCGCGGATGATCTTGCCCAGCACGCTCCGGTAATCGGTGTTCCGTTTCAGGTAGCGTCCCGTGGATTGGAACATCGATCCGTTCTGGCCCGTCTGCCAGGTGATGGGGTCGCTGCTGCCGCCGCAGTTGAACACGCCGCTGCGCTTGACCGTGCCGAGCGCGTCGGTCTCGAGCCCCTTGACCCCTCCGCCGGCGACGAACATGACGTTGGCCTCGGCGTGGTCGGTGCCGTTGTCCGAGTTCTCGATGGTCGTGCGGCCGAACTCGGAGAGGGTGACGATCACCAGGTCGTCCCAGCGGCACTTGTCGGCGTACTTGGTGAAGTACTTCCGTAGCGCGTAGACCGCCCAGCCCACGCGGCGCAGGAGGTTGGCGTGGGAGCCGGTCGCGGCGCCCTGGTTGCTGTGGGTGTCCCAGCCGTCGATCGACGTGCCGGCGACGAGCGCGGACGTCTTGTTGAGCACGAGCGAGGCCGCCTTGAGGTTCTGGAAGAAGCCGTACGCGGAGGTGGGGACGACGTACTTCTGCGCGTTGTTGGCCCGGGCGAAGCCGCCGTTCTTCGCGTTCGTCGTGGGGAAGAGCGGGTAGGGCATGTCGCCGTCGGTGGCCTCGTCGTCGACGAAGGTGTTGCCGGTCTCGCTGAAATCGAGCTGGGCGAAGATGTCGAGCGTGCTCGCGAGGTTGCCGTACTGGAGCTCCAGCAGGTCGCGGTCGCGTTTGTCGGTGAACCGCGCCTTGTCGGCGGCGGCGAGCGCGGCGTCGGCCTTGCGGTTGCCCTGGGCCGTGTTCGGGATGGCGAGCAGGTTGTAGCGGGTCGGGTCGTTCAGGTTGGTCATGGCCGCCTTGGACCCGCGGAGGATCAGCGGAAGCGAGGAACCGATGCTCACGCCGGTGAGCGGGGATGAATTGGCCAGCCCCGACTCGATCATCGCCCGGTAGAGGAGCCCGTCCTTGACCAGGTTGCTGTTCGGCGAGCCGGTCTCCCAATAGTTCTGCGAATCGAAATGGGAACGGGATTGCTTCGGATAGCCGACGCGATGGATCAGCGCGAGGTCGCCGGCGTTGTAGACCGGCGCGAGGAACTTGAGCGCCGGGTGCAGCGCGGCGAAGCCGTTGCCGAGGGGAAGGCCGGCCGTGTAGTCGAATGTCGGCGTCGTCGGCCCGCTGACGGGGAAGAGCGCCTTGCCGCGCGCGTCGAACGGTTGGGCGGGATCCTTCTGGATGAGGATGTCCTGCCGGTTCGGCGGGCCGTAGGCGGGGTCGCCGAAAGGCACGACCGCGTTGAGGCCGTCGTTCGCGCCTCGGAGGAAGATGAAGATCAGCTTCTTGGTGCGGCCGTCCGCGCCGGTGACGCCGATGTTGCCTTCGGCGAGGGCGCGTTGCAGGACGAACGGGATGTCGGTGAGGGTCGAGAGCGCGGTGCCGAGCCCGAGCGCGGAGGCATGGGAGAGGAACGAGCGGCGGGTGATGACATTCATGGTGTGGCCAGTTTCGGGGTTCCGGTGCCGGTTCGGTTCACTGTTCTTGGAAGCGCTGCGTCGACATCAGGAAGGCGACCATGCCGCGGAGACGGAGGTCGTAGGCGCTGGTCCCCGGGGCCAGCGCGCTGAACGCCGACGTCGTCGTGCCGTCGTCCGCGGTGTCGAGGAACGCGACGGCGATCCGGCGGAATTCCGCGAGGTTCGCCTTCCCTTCGGCCGGGAAGAGCAGGTCGAGGAAGAAGTCGGCGACCTTGCCGGGATCCCGCATCGCTTCGGGCGCCTTGATGCGGAGCAATCCGACCGGATCGGTCTGGGTGCTCGCCCCGACATCGGATTTGCCGGTCATACCGGCGGGCATGAGCGCCGCCTGCACGAAGCGGATGCGCTCGGCCAAGGTCCCGGCGCTGATCCATGCGGAGGCGTCCTCCGGATAGCCGTCCGGTTCCATCCGGTCGAAGAGCCGCATGCGTCCGAGACGGTCCATCACCGGCTGGATCTCCCGGCCGTCGGTCGACGCGGTGTAGGAGCCGTCGTCGCGACGGGCCCGCAGCGCGCGCATGGCGCTGGCGACGAACTCCAGCGGGGTCTTCACCTTCTGCAACGACGCCGCGTCCGACCGGAACAGCGCGGAGTTGAAGATCGTCCGCAGGACATCGCGGAGCTGGCCTTTCGGTCCGCCGTCGGACGGGTTCTCCCAAGCGAGCATGCAGGCGTGGACGAGCTCTTCTTCGGGCGTCGTCTCGGCGTCGGTGAAGTCGTAGCCGATGGCGAAGCCGTCGTGGACGAACAGGCGGCAGAGCTTCACCGAGAGGAACTCCTGCGTGAACGGCTGGTCGGCCATGTGGCGGAGCAGGGTGTAGCCCTCCTGGATGGTGGGGTTGCCGGTCCCGGCCGGGATGGTGAGCGAGTAATCGCGGCCGGCCCACGGCGGGCCGAACCGGGGCGGCACGAGCTTCGGGGTCGTGACCGCTCCCTTGGCGTCATGGTTGAAGAAGATCTTCTTCTGGGCGGTGCTGTGGTTGGCCGCCTTGTAGTTGAACGCCCAGGCGCCGACCAGGTTGGTCACCGCCGTCTTGTTGGTGATCGCGTTGGGGTCGAGATAATTGGTGGTGACGAAGGCGAAGGGGTTGGACTCCTGCGCCGCGTCGACCAACCGGATGGACCAGCCGGTCCAGACCCGGGAGATCTGCACGATGTCCGCCTGGTCGTACCCGTTGTCGACGCCGAAGCAGAAGAGCTCGCAGAGCTCGCGGGCGTAGTTCTCGTTGGCGATGCTCGTGCCGCTGCCTTTGGAGTTGATGGTGTCGAGGTAGATGATCATGGCCGGGCTCTCGGCGCTGATCTTCAGCATGTCGTGGAAGGTGGCCTTCGGGTCCGCCATCGCGGAGCGCCAGCGGAGGTTCTCCTTGGATTCGAGCTGCGTGGCGATGCGGCCGGCCGTATCGGACCCGAGGCCGGCGTTCTCGAAGTAGTCGCGGGTCTTGGAGTATTCGGTGACGAAGTGGTTCTCCCAGAACTGCCGCATCACTTCGGTCAGCTGCTTGCGCGACTGGATGGCGTGCAACAGGTGCCACGCGCGGAGATCGGTCATCGTGGCCGAACCGTCCTTGAGCTTCGCGTAGATCGGTGCCGGGGAATCCACGGCACCGCCGAGCCCGTGGTTGCTCGCGATCCCGCTGCCGGAAAGGCGCACCGTCAGCTTCGCCGTCACCGTCGGCGAGGTGAGATACCAGTAGCTCAGCGTGTAGGTCGTGGCGGCGTCCAGCGACGGGGCGACGACCTGGTAGGCCGAGGTGCTCTGCGAGGTGCCCGCTCCGGTGGAGACCACGTGCAGCGACAAGCTCCCGCCGTGGGCCTCGTCGGGGGTCACGGCCGACCCCGCGACGTTCGGGCTCAGGATCCAGTTCGAACCCAGCGCGGTCTCGAAATCGCCGCCGCGGAGCAGGTTGGCCTTCGTGCCGTCATCCACCGCGCCCGCGACGAGCCGGATGTCGTCCAGATAGACCTCACCAGGGCCGTCGAGGTAGACGTAAAGAGTGGAGGACGAACCTGTGCCGGTCGCCGTCACCTTGCGCCAGCTCGGCGTGATGACGGCGGAGTCGATGTCCTCGGTGATCGTCTCGGGCGCCAATTGTTCGGCGATGTAGGCATCCGGTCCGATCGCCCGGACACGAGCCAGGTCGTCCGGCGACGGGCCGTAGGCGATCCGCTGCAGCAGCGTGGTCGCGAGCAGCGCGTCCGGCGCCAGGATCCGGGCGTTCACCCGGAAGAAACCGTCGCCGGACCCGGGGGCGAGGCCCGTCCATCCGAACCCGTCCAGGAAACCCGTGGTGTCCGTCCGATAGGGTTGTCCGAGCGCGTCGGCCCGCTGGATCTGGTATTCCACGGTCGCGGGATAGGGAGCGAACCCGAGCGTGACCCGGTCGGGCTCGGTCGATATCCCGGTGATGATCGGCGCGTCGGTGGCGACGGCCATCCAGGAGACGAGGGCACCGGACATCGCCAAGAGGGCGATGCGGGGAAAGAAAGCAGAAGGTTTTTTCATCGCTGCGCGAAGGATGGATGTCGGACTCAGCATAGCAGGCTCCGGGCCGAGTGCATCGGATGGCCCGACGAGTTCCGGCGCGGCCGCAACCGTCGAATGGACGTGCGTGGACCGAACTCTCGGCCCGGGACGAAGTCAATCGGTCCCTTCACCGGTCCGGCGGGTGACGGATCCGCGCTCCACCGGTCCCGATCAGGAAGCCGGTCGCGGTGGCGGTGCCACCGTTGAGGCGGCCAGAAATGGAAGGACCCGGCCGAGCCTGGATCCCCGGCGGTTTCCGATGCCGCGGCGCATCTCGTTCCCGCGATGCGTCGCCCCATGACGCCGCGGACGATTTGCCGCGGTCCGGGGCCACACTATAGGTGTCGGATGAGCGGACCGATCCCGGGCGTCTTCCTGACCGCGGAGTGGAGGCATCTCGCGATGCTGAACTACGAGGTCGAGCCGGCGTTGCTCGACCGGTTCGTCCCCGCAGGGACCGAGTTGGATCCGTGGGATGGAAAGGTCTTCGTCTCGGTCGTGGGATTCTTGTTCCTGCGGACGCGCGTGCTCGGGTGGCCCGTGCCGTTCCACCAGGATTTCGAGGAGGTGAACCTGCGCTTCTACGTCCGCCGGAAGGCCGAGGATGGCTGGCGGCGCGGCGTGGTCTTCATCAAGGAGATCGTCCCGCGCGCCGCGATCGCGATGGTCGCCCGCACCTTGTACAACGAACCGTACATCGCGCTGCCGATGTCGCACCGGATCGACGCGACAGACGGCCGGGTCGGGGCGGCGGAGTACGGATGGCGTTCATGCGGGAAAAACAACCGGCTCAAGGTCATGGCCCGCGGCGCTGCGCGGCCGCTCCAGAACGGATCGGAGGCGGAGTTCATCACCGAGCACTATTGGGGCTACAATGCGCGCCCTGGCGGACCGACGCTGGAATACCGCGTCGAGCATCCTCGTTGGCGGGTCCAGGAGACCTGTGAGGCGGTGCTCGATTGCGATGTCGCGGGGCTCTACGGGGAGGAGTTCTGCCCGTGCCTCGAAGGGCGGCCTTCGTCGGCGTTCTTGGCCGAGGGTTCCGAGGTGACGGTCCGCCGCGGCGTGCGGATCGCGTGATCCGGTGGGCGGCCGGACCGAAGGACCGGTCAGGCGTGCTCGCGGTCCAGCTTGGTCGCGGGCTTCTTGCTGTAGGGCGAGTGGAGGTTGAAATAGATGCCGCAGAGCGGCCGTTGCCCTTCGGTCTGGCTGAGGATCACCGTGACGTGGCGGTCGAGCGCGATGCCGTGCCGCATGTCGGCGCCGCGGGCCAGGTAGGCGTTGATCGCCTTCTGAAGGAGCGACCGGAGCGTGGCCTCGCAATCGTCGGGAAGCTTCTCCAAGCACACGACATGGCGGTCATAGCTCTTGAGCGCGACCGCCAACTCGGCCCGGAAAGAATCGACGGTGAGTTCCACGGCGCAAAAATACGGAGGCCGGGATCGATGTAAAGCCGGGCGGCGGACGGCGCGATCCGGAACCACCGGCCAGAAGCCGGCCGTGCGCTCCCGTCGACCGACGGGTCCCGGGTCGGCGGCACGCCGCCGCCCCGAGGCGGACGCGTCGCGCTCCGCCGCAGGTCGCCCTCCCTCGCCAGCGATCCGCCCCTTCGTCCGCCACGAAGGTTGACGGATGCCCGTCCAAAGAAACAATACGCACGCGTATCATGTCCAAAGCCCAGCTCTCCGTCGCTTTCTTCCTCCAGATGGCGGTCATCCTCGCGGTGTGCCGCTGCGTGGGATATCTGGCGCGTCGCGTCGGGCAGCCGCAGGTGGTCGGCGAGATGATCGCGGGCGTGCTGATGGGGCCGTCGCTGCTCGGGCTCTTCTTCCCGCAGGTCCAGGCGATGATCTTCCCGAAGGCGTCGCTGGACATCCTCTACGTCGGTTCGCAGCTCGGGGTCGGGCTCTACATGTTCCTCGTCGGTGTCGAGTTCCGGACCGACCTGTTCACGAGCCGCATCCGCAGCGCGATGGCGGTGTCGGTCTCCGGGATGGTCGTGCCGTTCATCCTCGGCGGCGGGCTGGCGCTGTGGCTGCACAAGGTGCCCGGGCTCTTCTCCGACAAGGCGACGAGCTTCGAGGCGATGCTGTTCCTCGGGGCCGCGATGTCCATCACCGCGTTCCCGATGCTCGCGCGCATCATCTACGAACGCGGGCTCACCGGCACCTCGCTCGGCACGCTCGCGCTGGCGGCCGGATCGATCGACGACGCCGCCGCCTGGTGCGTGCTGGCGATCGTGCTCGCCAGCTTCGGCGGCGGTGCGTCCACGGCGGTCCTCGCCATCGCGGGCGGGCTCGGCTACGGGCTCTTCATGGTGACGATCGGCCGGAAGCTGCTCGCCTATCTCGGGACCGCCACCGAGCGCGAGGGCAAGCTGACGCCGACCATGCTCGCATCGGTGCTGATGCTCTTCTGCCTCTGCTGCTGGGTGACCGATGCCATCGGGATCCACGCCGTGTTCGGCGGCTTCCTGCTCGGGGTGGCGATGCCGCGCGGTTTGTTCGCCAAGGAGCTGCAACGGCAGCTCGAGCCGTTCGCCGTGGTCTTCCTCCTTCCGATGTTCTTCACCTACTCGGGGCTCAACACCCGTCTCGACCTCGTCGACAGCCCGCAGCTCGCGCTCATCGCGCTGGCGGTGCTGGTGGTGTCGTGCCTCGGCAAGGGCGTCGCCTGCTGGGCCGCCGCGCGCGTCAGCGGCGAGGACAACCGGACGGCCATGGCGGTGGGCGCCCTGATGAACGCCCGGGGCCTGATGGAGCTGATCATCCTCAACATCGGTCTCCAGAAAGGCGTCATCCACGCCCCGCTGTTCTCCATCATGGTCGTCATGGCGGTGGTCACCACGTTGATGGCGTCACCCGCTTTCGAGTGGGTGTACGGCCGGCATGCCCGCGCCAGCGGCGAGCTCGGCAAGGCGCGGCTCGGCGCGTGAGGAGGCCTTCGACGGCCGGCCGTGTTCAACCCCAGAGCTGGCGGTCGAGCGAGCGGTATTGGATGGCCTCGAAGACGTCCTCGTGGTTCACCACGTCGCGGCCGGCGAGGTCGGCGATGGTGCGGGCGACCTTGAGGATGCGGTCGTAGGCGCGGGCGGAGAGGTTCAGCTCCGTCATCGCGTTCTTCAGCATGTCGAGCGTGGATCCGTCGAGCGGCACGAACTCCTTCAGATCGCGCGAGGCCATGCGGGCGTTGCATGAGATCCTGCGTCCGGCGAAGCGCGCCTGTTGCCGCTCGCGCGCCGCGACGACCCGCGGACGGATGACCGCGCTGGGTTCGCCCGGCGCGGCCCGGGTCAGCTCGGCGAACTTCACGGCCGGCACCTCGACGTGCAGGTCGATGCGGTCGAGCAACGGGCCGGAGATGCGCCCGAGGTAGTTCTGGATCTCGCGCGGCGACGACTTGCTCTCGTGCGGCATCTTGCCGTCCGGCGTCGGGTTCATGGCGGCGATCAGCATGAACTGCGACGGGAAGGTCATCGTGCCGGCGGCGCGCGAGATGGTGACGCGTCCTTCCTCGAGCGGTTGGCGCATCGTCTCCAGCACGCTGCGCTTGAACTCGGGAAGCTCGTCGAGGAACAGGACCCCGTGGTGCGCCAGCGAGATCTCCCCGGGCGACGGGTTGATGCCGCCGCCCAGGAGGCCGGCGTCGCTCGCGGTGTGGTGCGGCGCGCGGAACGGGCGGGTCGTGACCAGCCCCTGGCCGGCCGCCAATTGCCCCGCGATGCTATGGATCTTCGTCGTCTCCAGCGCCTCGTCCAAGGTGAGCGGCGGCAGGATGGTCGCGAGCCGCTTGGCCAGCATGCTCTTGCCCGTGCCCGGCGGACCGATGAGCAACAGGTTGTGCCCGCCGGCCGCGGCGATCTCGAGGGCCCGTTTCACCGACTCCTGGCCTTTCACATCGGCCATGTCCACGTCTTCGGGCGGCAACTGGCCGAACAACGCCGCGGTGTCCGCCTTCAGCGGCGCGATGGCCACCTCCCCTTCGAGGAACAGCGCGGCCTCGCGCAGGTTCTGGACCGGGATCACATCGAGGCCCGCCACGACCGCGGCCTCGGCCGCGTTCTCGCGCGGCACGAGCACGCCGCGTTTGCCGGCGGCCTTCGCGTGGAGCGCGATCGGCAACACGCCTTTCACCGGTCGGACCGCGCCCGTCAGCGCCAGTTCGCCGACGATGACATATTCTTGGAGCGAACGGCCCGCCGGCTCGATCTGTTCGCTCGCCGCGAGGATGCCGAGCGCGATGGGCAGGTCGAAGCTGGGCCCCTCCTTGCGGACGTCGGCCGGCGCCAGGTTGATGGTCGTGCGGCCCATCGGGAACCGGAAGCCGGAGTTCGTGAGCGCGGTGAGCGTGCGGTCGCGGGACTCCTTCACCGCGGCGTCGGGCAGGCCGACGATGACGATGTTGGTCTGCCCGAAGTTCGCGTCCACCTCGACCTCGACCGGCCATGCTTCGATGCCTTGGACGGCGGCGGAATCGATCTGGGCGAGCATGGGCCCAGCGTGTGGATCCGGTCGCCGCGGCGTCAACCGGAACGAACGCTTTTATACGATCGAAATGGCGATATCAGATGGAGCCCCGACCTTTCTCCTAGGAAGGGGCGGCACAAGGAGTCCGATGCGCCTTCGCGCCCGCGGTCCGGCGTTTCGTCCGACCGGTGGAGATCGCCGGTTTCTGTCCGGTGCCCGAGAGTGTGTCCGCCGGATTGCTGGGTCACGGGGACGTCCACCACGCCGGTGCCGGCCTGACCTCGGCCATGGCGTCTGCCGACGCAGGCCGCGATCGCCGAAGGATTCCTCCGCCCCCCATCGCCCTGTGACCGGTCGGCGTTCATATCGGCGTACAGCCGGGCGCAGGAGAGGATGGCGCGTCGTACATCGCCAACGATGCTTCAATCGAGGGAAGGCCGGCCTGGCCACACTTCGGTGTCGCGACCTGCCCAGTCGGTCCCTATCGGGATGCTTCTTTCATCCGTGTCACACAGGGCCGTCCGGTCCGACCCCGACATATCTGCTGTCCACCGACGGCTCGCCGGGCGCGATATCGGCGCTGCCGGATGACGTCGCGGGACCGTCCCAAAACCAACGGAGTTCTCCCTTCCGTCCGTCGCGGCGGCTGCCGTAGCGTCCGCCCCTTGGATGTGGGGAACTAGCCAGTGGGACGATTTCTGTGAGCGGGCCATCGCCGCGCTCGTGTTGCTGCTGGTGGCGGTGAGCGCCGTGCTGTTCGGCGGCGCGCGCAACCCCGAGCTGGTGGGCATCGCCGCCGTCGCGCTGCCGTTCTGGCTCGCGCGCTTCTGGCTCGACCGTTCGCACCGGCTCCTGCTCCACCCGGTGATCTGGCCGGGGCTCGCCTTCATCGGCTACGCGGCCTGGCGGGCGACGCAGGTGGATGTCGTGTATCCGGCGCGGATGGAGCTCCTCCAGATCGCCTCGTTCGCGCTCGTCTTCGTGCTGACGCTCCAGAACCTGCACCGCCAAGAGACGACGCAATGGGCCGTGCACGCCTTCGCCGCGCTGGGATGCGTTATCGCCGGCTACGCCGTCGTGCAGCTGCTCAGCCAATCCGATCGCGTCCTGTGGCTGCAACAGCCGCCCGGCTACCTGAAACGCGCCGGCGGCACGTTCGTGAACCCGAACCATCTCGCCGCGTTCCTCGTCGCCATCTTCCCGCTGTCGGTCACCCAGGTCTTCATCGGACGCGAGAAGCCGGTGGTGAAGGTCCTCCACGGCTACGCCGCGCTGATGATGCTGGGCGGCATCGCCGTGACCATGTCGCGCGGCGGCTGGGCGGCCGCGGTCGTCGCCCTGTTCCTGCTGCTCGGATGGATGCTCTGGCGGCGGCGCGAGCTGCGCGTCCCGCTGCTGGTCTTCACCGCGCTGCTGCTCTGCTCCGGGGTGTACTTCCTGCGGAACGTCGACAAGGCCCGCGCCCGCATCGAGAACGTCGGCGCCACCGACAACATCGACGCCGGTTCGTCGCGCATCTGGCTCTGGCGGCCGGCCTGGCAGATGTGGCGCGACAACCCGTGGCTCGGCGTCGGTCCCGCCCAGTTCGACCCGCGCTTCCCCGCCTACCGGCCGGCCCCGCTCCAGGTCGATCCCGGCTGGGTCCACAACGAGTACCTCAACCTGCTCGTCGATTACGGCCTGGCTGGTGCCTTGATCGTCGCCGCCTGCGCGGGCGCCTTCCTCTGGGGCGCGGTGAAGACCAGCAAGTACGTCGAGCGCGGATCCGATCTAGGCTGGAAGGCCAGCAACCGCACCGCGTTCTTCACCGGCGCCTCGATCGGCCTGGCGGCGCTGGCGTTCCATTGCTTCGTCGATTTCAACATTCACATCCCGGCCATCGCCGCGCTCGCCGCCGTGCTGTCCGGATTGCTCGCGTCCAACATCCGCTACGCCACCGAGCGGTTCTGGATGAGCGGACGCTGGTGGAACCGGGGCGTCGTGACGGTCGCGGGCCTCGCCACCTTGGCGTGGTTGGTCCCCGCCACGGCGAACGTGGCCCGCGAAGGCATCTTCCTGAACCGCGCCGACAGCGCCCGGGCGATCACCCCCGAGCTCATCGCCGACCTCGCGAGCGCCGCCGCCATCGCGCCCGACAACGCCTCGACCGCGTTCCGCATCGGCGAGAACCAGCGCCGCCTGAGCTTCGACGGCGGGCAGGATTGGCGGACGCTCGGCAACGCGGCGCTCCAGTGGTTCGAGCGGGCGGTCGCGCTGAACCCGCACGACGCCCGCGCCCGGCTCACCTTGGCGCGCACGCGTCACTGGGTGGGGGACACCAACGCGGCGGCCGCCGATTTCGAGGCCGCCCTGAAGCTCGGACCGAACGACCCGGAGCTCGCCAACTACGTCGCCTGGAACTACCTGACCCGCGGCCGCACCAACGATGCCAGCGCGCTGATCGACCAATCGCTCCGCTGGAACCCCTGGGGCAACTGGGTCGCGAAGCATTACCGGGCCCTGATCGACGAGTCGACCAAGCCCAAGCCGACGAAGTAGGACGACACGACACGGATCGGCGTCGGCAAGCTCCGGTACCGCGCGGTACCGCGTCGGGTGCTCCTGCGGATCCGCGATCCTGCGATGCCCGGCTTGAACTCTCCGGATTTCTCCCGGAAGTTTCGTGACGAAACCGCCCGGTCCAGACGTCTGGACACCGGTTCCGATCGCCGATCCCGATGACCCTCCGCACCGCCGTCCTGATCTTGTCCGCGTCCTGGGCCGTTTCCGCGGCCGTGGCGGCGCCGTCGGCCGATGCCGTCGAGCGCGATCTCGCGAGGCGGTTCGACGGGACGGTCCGGCCGTTCCTCGGCCGTTTTTGCATCGCATGCCACGACAGGGAGAAGCCGAAGGGCGACTTCGATCTCAGCCCGTATCTCCGCGTCGAGGACGTGGTCCGGGATGCCGCGCGTTGGGAGGTCGTCCTCGACAAGCTCCAGACCGGCGACATGCCGCCGAAGAAGGCGGAGCAGCATCCGACCACCGCGCAGAACGCGGCCCTTGTCGCGTGGATCCAGGAAATTCGGACGCACGAGGCGAAGAAGCATGCCGGCGATCCCGGTCCGGTGCTCGCGCGCCGGTTGAGCAACGCGGAACACGACAACACCATCCGCGACCTCACCGGCGTGGACCTGCGGCCGACCAAGGAGTTCCCCGTCGATCCGGCCAACCAGGAAGGCTTCGACAATTCCGGCGAATCGTTGGCCATGTCGCCCGCGCTGGTGAAGAAGTACCTCGGCGCCGCCCGCATGGTGGCGGACCACGCCGTCCTGCACCTGGACGGGATCTCCTTCGCGAGCCATCCGATGATGGTCCACACGGATCGCGACAAGTACGGCATCCTGCGGATCGTCGATTTCTACCAGCGTCAGCCGACCGACCTCGCCGATTACTTCGCGGCGGCGTGGCGGCACCGGCATCGCGCCGCGCTCGGAAAGCCGCGCGACACGGTGGCCGAGACCGCCGCGGTCGCGAAGGTCAGCCCCGGCTACCTCGCGATGATCTGGTCCGCGTTGGAATCGAAGGAGGACGTCGGCCCGATGCGGAAGGTCCAGTCGATGTGGCGCGCCTTGCCGGAGCCCGAACGCGGCAAGCCGGCGCCCGACGTCCGCAAGGCCTGCGAGGCGATCCGCGACCACGTCACGGCCCTGCGCGAGAAGATCCGGCCCGAGGTCCCGAACCTCTCGGTGCCCGAGACCAACCCGAGCGCCCAGGCGCTCGTGCTCTGGAAGGACCGCCAGTGGGCCGCCAACCGGCGCACCTACGACCCGGCGCTGTTGCAGGTCGACGGCGTGGTCAAGGAGCCCGTGAAGAAGGGCTCCGACCCCGAGAGCTACAACGAGGTCAAGGTCCGCAATAAGAAGCGCGTGGCCGATCCGGACCTCGCCGTGCCGTCGGAACCGGCGGCACGCGCGCGGCACGAGGCGGCGTTCGCCAGGTTCGCGGCGTTGTTCCCCGACGCCTTCTATATCAAGGAACGCGCGCGGTCGTTCGTCGACCCCGAGGAGGAGCGCGCCAACGGGAACGTCGGACGCCTGCTCAGCGCCGGTCTCCACAACCAGACCGGATACTTCCGCGACGACGGTCCGCTGTACGACATGGTGCTGGACGCCGCCGGCCGCCGCGAGCTGGACCGCCTCTGGGACGAGTTCGAGATGATCGCGTCGGTGCCGCAGCGGATGCACCAGAGCACGGTGTATTTCGAGCGGACCGATTCGCGCTTCCTGAGCGCCGCGGAGTTCGACTTCGCGCGCGCCGAGGACAAGGACTGCACCAGCGAGGTCAAGGTGAAGAAGCTGGCCGATCTCTACTACGCGAAGGCCGTCCGCGTCGGCGCCGGCCCGTTGGCGCTGGAGGCGATCAAGGACCACTTCGAGCGCGTGTGGCGGAACATCAGCCGGGTCGAGCAGATGGCGCGCGACGCCGAGCCCAAGCACCTGGAGGCGCTCGTCCGCTTCGCGCAGAAGGCCTACCGCCGACCGCTCGCGCCCGAGGAGCGGGAATCGTTGCTCGCGTTCTACCGCACCTCGCGCGAGCGCGACGGGCTTTCCCACGACGACGCCGTGCGCGACGGCATCGCGAGCGTGCTGATGTCGCCGAACTTCAGCTACCAGAT
>CANGMH010000045.1 GCA_947454005.1 Verrucomicrobiota bacterium | reverse complement strand
CCTCTGGATGCCCAACCTCGACGGCCTCGCGGCCTGCGAACGGATCCGGGCCTCCGAGAAGGGGACCGGTCGACGGACACCGATCATCGCGCTCACCGCCCACGCCATCAAAGGCGACCGCGAGGCCTGCATCGCCGCCGGCATGGACGACTATCTGGTCAAGCCGGTCCGCCAGCCGGCCTTGGCCAAGGCGATCGCCCGCATCGTCTCCGCGGGCACGCCGCCCGCGCCCGACACCCCGCCGGAGCGCCGGGCCTGGCTGGACCCGTGGGACGGCGTGGACGCGGAACTCCTCCGCAAGCTCGCGCCGTTGATGCTGGAGTCCACGGCGACCTCGTTGAAGGCACTGCAAAGCGCGTTCGAGGCGCGGGATTGGATGAAGGTCGAGCGGGAGGCGCACACGCTCAAAGGCAGCCTGGGTCTCTTCCACGCTCCAAGGGTGGTGGTCACGACCAAGACCCTGGAGACGGCCGCGCGGCTCAAGGACGAGACGAGGACAGCGACGCTGTTGGGCGACCTCGCGGTCGAGCTGGCGGCCGTGCAGGCCGAGGTTCGGGATCGGTGCGGGATGTCCTGAACCGGGACCGCCCGGGGCCGGTCATCCCGTCGTTCTCGCGGTGGCCGCCGTCGGGCCCGGAAGCCAACGGTCCAGCATCATCTGGAGGCGTTCGGCGCGCAGGGGCTTCTCCATGTAGTCGTCCATGCCCGCGGAGACGCAGGTTTCCCGGTCTCCGGCCGGTGATCCCGCGGTGAGCGCGATGATCGCCGCGCCGCGGGACGCCCCCGGGTCCCGGCGGAGTTCACGCGTCGCCGACAGGCCGTCCATCTCGGGCATCTGGCAATCCATGAAGATGACCTGGAACTTCTTCGACCGGGCGGCGGCCACGGCCGCCCTTCCGTTCTTGGCCACCTGGACGCGGCATCCGGAGCGCTCCAACAGGTAGGCCACGACCAAGGCGCTGGTGCTGTCGTCCTCGGCCAGCAGCACATCGGGGCCCGCGGCGGCGGCTCCGGTCGGGGCATCCGCGGCGGGACCGCCGATCCGGACGACCCTCCCGCGTTTGTCCAAGGCCTGGCGCACCGCCGCTCCGACCGAGTCCGGAGCGGCGATCGGGCGCGCCAGCGTCGAGTCGCAGGAGCCCTCGAAGAAACCGGAGACGGTCGTCCGGCGGTGGAGCGCGACCAGTGCCGGAACGGGCCACGTGACCCCTTGGCGGACCTCGCGGAAGAACCGGGCGAGCGCGCTGTCGGCGACCGCGACGTCCACGATGACGAGTTCCCACGGCCGTCCCGCCCGGGCCGCGGCCGCGAGCTCATCGAGCGCGGACGCGAGGTCCGTCCCGCCGGACCGACAACCCCAGCGGGTCAACTGGCGGGAAAGGACGTCGCGGCCGGGACCGGACAGGTTGACCAGCAGCACGCGCAGGCCCTCGAGGTCCAAAGGCGGGTTGCCCGACGGCATCGCGGTCCCCGGGGCCAGAGGCAGGGTGAACCAGAAGGTCGAGCCGACGTCGGGCGTGCTCTCCAGCCCGACCTGCCCGCCCATCAGCTCCACCAGCTGCTTGGAGATCGCGAGCCCGAGACCGGTGCCGCCTTGGCGCCGCGTCGCCGCCGACTCGATCTGCGAGAACCGCTGGAAGAGCAGCGAGCGCTTGTCCTCCGAGATGCCCGGACCGCTGTCGGTGACCGCGATGCGCAGCGAGCCGCCTCTCCTCTCCACCTCGATGCCCACGTGGCCTTCCCCGGTGAACTTCACCGCGTTGCCGACCAGGTTCATCAGCACCTGCCGGACGCGGGAAGGATCGCCGATGATCTCCTCCGGCACGCCCGCCCCGAACATCATGGTGAGCTCGATGCCCTTCTCGTCCGCCCGGGCCGACATCAGCTCCGCGACCTCGGCCACGATGTCCTCGATGCGGAACGGCTCGTGCAGCAGCTCCAGTCGACCGGCCTCGATCTTCGAGAAATCCAGGATGTCGTTGATGATGGTGAGCAGCGATTCGCCGGATTGCTTGATGGTCTCCGCGAAGCGGTGCTGGCCGGGCGGAAGGCTCCCGTCGAGCAGGAGGTCGGTGAACCCGATCACCCCGATCAGCGGCGTGCGGATCTCGTGGCTCATCATCGCCAGGAACTCGGTCTTCGCGCGGTTGGCCGATTCGGCCGCTTCCTTGGCGCGGATGAGCTCCGATTGCGCTTCCTTCTCCGCGGACACATCCGTGAACGACACGACCACGCGGCGGACATCGCCGGCGGGGGTGAACTCGGCCGGCACGGCGTTGACCACCAGCCACACCACGTCGCCGCCGGGACGCCGCATGCCGAGGGTCACCTCGAGGACGGGATGCCCGGTGCGGAAGACCTGCCCGACCGCGAAGTCGGTCGGCTGGGGCGCCGGTCCGTCGCCGACGATGAGCTGCCGCAAGGCGCCGTCCAGGCGTCGTGCCGCGACCTCTTCCGGCGTCAGCCCGAGGATGCGGACGGCGCTGTCGTTCACGGTCGAGAACCTCCCGTCGTCCTCGATCATCATCACGCCCTCGGAAAGCGCGGCGACGACCGCGCGGTGCCGCTCATCGCTTTGCCGCACCGCGGACTCGGCCCGGGACCGGTCCACCGCGACGCTGACCAGCGCGGAGGCCTGCGCGAGCAGCGCCAGGTCCCCCGGCTGCGGCACGGCCTTCTGGCGGTGGTAGCAGGCGAACGATCCGAGCGGTGCCCCGCTGTTGGAGAAGATGGGGAACGACCAGCAGGAGCTGAGTCCGTGCCGGGCCGCCAGGCCGCGGAACTTCCCGTCCCAGAGCGGGCTCGTGGTGATGTCGTCCACGATGACCGGTTCGCGCCGGAAGACGGCCGTGCCGCAGCTGCCGGCCCCCTCGACGCACCGCAGCCCGTCGACGCCCCGGTTGTAGTCGTCGGGCAGCGACGGTCCCGCCGCGGTCCGCAACGTGACGCCATCCGCTTCGAGGAGGAGCACCGAGCAGATGCGGTCCGGGCAGGACCGCTCCAGATGGTGCATCAGCTCGGTCAGCACGACCTCGATGGGTTCGCCCTTGGCGATGAGCTCGAGCACCCGTTGCTGTCCGTCGCGCTGGGCCTCGGCCCGGCGACGGGCGGTGATGTCCCGGCCGAAGATCTCCAGCTCCCGGGCCTCGCCGTCGCGGAACACCAAGCGGGTCGTGACCTCGATGCTCAGATGCTCGTGGCCGGCGGCGACGATGTCCACGACGACCGATTGGTCCTCCACCTTGGCGGTGCGCCGGATGCGCTCGAGCCGCTCGGCGACCATCGCCCGGTGGTGCGGCGCGACGAAGGTCTCCAAACGGCTCCGCCGCGCCTCTTCCAAGGTCACCCCCATGGCGCGGAGAGCGGATAGGTTGGCGGTGCTGATGCCGCCGTCGAGCCGCACCGTGAAGATCAGGTCGACCGCGTTCTGGGTCAGGTCGTGGAAGCGCTTCTCCATCGCCCGCTCCTTCTCGAGCTGCGCCCGCAGGACGAGCGTCTGGGCGGCGACTCGACGCCGGAGCTGCACCGTCCAGACGACCGACCCGATCACGACGAACACCAGTCCCCCCGCCAAGACGAGCGCGCGGCCCGAGGTCCACCACGGACCATATGCCACCACGTGGACGTCTGTCTGCGTGTCGCACCACACCACCATGTCCATGACGTCGGGGTGGAGGAAGGCCTTGAGCCTCCTGATATCCGCGCCGCCCGTCACCGCGAGGATGCTTTCGGGCTGGAGGCCTTCGAAGTAGGTCCCGCCCGTCACCTTGCTCGGCAACATGGCCTCGAACGTCCGCCCTTGGTCGTCCTTGAGCAGCGCCGCCTCCTCGGTCCCGTGCCGCAGCCGACCGACGAGCTTGCCCTCCACCGTCACGCGCATGGCATCTCCGGGTAGGTCCACGGCGGAATCGAACCGGAGCGGCGTCGGCAATGTGCCGGTCCCCACGCGTTTCAACACCGCGTGCAGGAGCTCGGAGCTCACCTTGCCGGCTTTCGGGAATCCGACCGCCTCGACGAGGTCTCCGACCTTGACCGGAGGGTTCGATCCGGCCCGGACACGCAGCCCATGGGTGTCGTCCTGGATGCAGACGGTCCCGTCGTCCCGTCGCGAGACCACCACGCCCCGCACACGGGCCCGGTCGGGATGCGTCCGCGAAGGGTCGAACGACATGACCTTGTCGAGCCGCCGGAGCGGCAGGTCCTCGACCGGTTTCGCGGCGTGCTCCACATGCACCGAGGACGGACCCGGCAAGCAGACCATGAATCCGAGGACCTGCTCGGAATCATTGAAGACCGTGCTGCAGACGCCGGTGAGCACGACCGAGGCACCCACCCAACCGGCAGGCACGGGATCCTTCATCGCCTCCGGGAACAAGGCCTCGAACTCGCCGTCCGGCCCGTCGAGCTTCAAGGCCGCGTGGCCATCCCGTTCGAGCACCTCGGTGACGACCCCGGGCAGCGCCACCCATTGGCTGTCTTCTTGACCGTTCCGGAGCCTCGACCGATCGGGCTTCAGCGGGGGCGGCATCTTTCCGGGGCCGAGCGATGACGCGGTGCGGACCTCCAGCACAGGAGCGAAATTCCCGCGGATCACCCGGCCCTCGATCCGCAGGCGCTCCGCGGACCGCGCGGCGAACTCGACGTTGGTCGCCAGCGTGAAGAACATCCCGGCCGTCCCGTCGTGGATGAACGTCAAGGACCACGCGTCGTCCACGAAGGTCACCACGCCTTCCAGCCGGAACGGGACGATGCGTCCGTCGACGTCGTCCTGCGTGAGACGGCGGGCCGCTGCGACGTCGGTGACCAAGGGCGGCGTCGTCCCGGCGGCGCGCGCGACGAGGCACAGCACCGTGAACCAGACCGACAGCGAGGCCCGGAGCCCGCCCGCGAGTTTCATCGGGAATTCTCCTACCTTGCTGGGGCGCCATCGGAAAGAACTAAAAGCAAGTAGGAGGCCCGCGGAGCAAAAGTTTGCGCGCCCCGACGGAGGGCACCAGCTTCGCCCGCGTGCCATCGGCCCCGTTCCGCATCGGCTCCGTGCCTTATCTCAACGCCGTCCCGCTCACCGCGGGGATCGAGCGCGGTTGCGTCTTCCTCCCGCCGTCCCGGCTGGCCGCCGAACTCCACGAGGGCCGGCTGGACGCCGCGCTGGTGAGCGTCACGGAGGTGTTGTTCCACGACGGCCTCGACGTGCTCGACGGCGCGGCCATCGCCTCCCGCGGACCGGTCGCCAGCGTCTTCCTCGCGCACCGGGAGCCTCTCGGGCAGATGCACACGGTGTTCCTCGACCCGGCGAGCTGCACCAGCGTGAACCTGCTCCGGGTGCTGCTCGCGGAACGGGGCCTGGCACCGGAGCTCCGGTTGCTCGCCGACCCGGCGGACGCCGCGCGGCACGACAACGTCCTCCTCATCGGCAATCCCGCCATCGACTTCCGCCGCGCCCCGCACGACCACGCGCTCTGGGACCTCGGCGAAGCCTGGGACCAGCTCACCGGCCTGCCGTTCGTCTACGCCGTCTGGGCGCTCCGTCGCGGAGCCCCGCCGGAACTGCGCGACCGTCTGGTCAGGGCGAAGGCCGCGGGGATGGCCGCCATCCCGCGGACCGTCGCGGAACGGACGGAGTACGACGCCGACTTCCGCCGCGCCTACCTCGGCGGCCACATCCGATACGACCTCGGCGACGCGGAGAAGGCCGGCCTCGCGCGGTTCGTGGAACTGCTCGTCCGGCACAGCGGTCGACGGGTCTTCCCTCCCCGCTTCGTGGCCTGAACCTCGTCCGACAGCGCTCCACCGGCCCCGGCCTCCCGGCATGCGGTCCGAGGTGGGGCCCGTGCTTGTCCGACGGGTCCCGGCCCCCCGGGGTTCGCCCCGACGCTTTCGTGTGCGCGCCGTTGTCGATGGCCGGTGTGGCGTCCTATCCCGGGATCTGCCACGCTGGCTCCGCCGCACACATCATGTCCGCACCGCTCCGCCCTCTTGATTGGTCGCTTCCGTTTGGCGACCCCGTCGCCCAACTCTCCTGGTCGCCCGACGGCACGCGCATCGGTGCCGGCGGTGTGGACGGCCGGGCGGCCATCCTCGACGCCCGCGACGGGCGTCTGCTGCACGGTTTCATCGCGCACGAGGGCGGATTGTTCCGGGCGGCGTTCTCGCCGACCGAGGATCTTTTCGCGACCTCGGGACAGGACGGCCGGGCCAAGCTCTGGGATCCGCTGACCGGTGCGCAGATGCATTCGCTGGAAGCCGGCGCGGCATGGGTCGAGCAGCTCGCGTGGTCCCCTCGCGGCGGATGGGTCGCCGTCGGAGCGGGGCGGAAGCTCCACCTGTGGCATCCCGCGCACGGGGTCGTCCATGTTTCGACCGCTCATCGGAGCACGGTGACCGCCTTGGCCTGGCGCCCGGACGGGTCGCGCGTCGCCGCGGCGTGCTATTCCGGGGCCGAGGTCTGGGACGCCGAAGCCGGCACGCACGTGGAGACGCTGCCGTGGAAGACGTCGCTGATCTCCTTGGCTTGGTCCCCGGACGGCCGCTGGGTGGTCGGCGGCACGCAGGAGCAGAGCGTGCAGATCTGGGAGCTCCCGTTCCATCCCGGCGACGAGCTCGCGATGTCCGGCTACGCGACCAAGGTGCGCGAGCTGGCCTGGCATCCCGGCGGGCGCTATCTCGCCACCGGCGGCGGCGAGCCCATCATGGTGTGGGATTGCGCGGGCAAGGGTCCGGCCGGGAGCACGCCGCGGATCCTGGAGGGCCACGCCGGGCTGGTGACGGCGCTCGATTACCAGCGCACCGGGCATCTGCTGGCGAGCGGCGCGCAGGACGGCTCCGTGCTGCTCTGGAACGCCGGGAAATCGAGCACCGCCCTGCGCCGGTTCCAAGCCGGCGATTCGGTCACCGAGGTCCGGTGGTCGCCGGACGGCAAGCGCGTCGCCATCGGTTGCCGCGACGGCACCATCGCCGTCGGTCAGGCGCCGGTCTGAACGCAGGCCCGCGGTCCGGAAACGGTTTCCCGATCTGGCAAGATCGGCGACGGGACCGTCCGGTCGCCGATGGCGCTTCCACCGCTTCCTCCGCTGGAATCGCGACCGATCCATGCAGGCACGAAAAAGCCGCCGGAGGTCCGGCGGCTCTGTCGCTGCGATCCACGTCGGGATCAGTATCCGTACTGGCCTTTGCCGGTCTTCGCATCCACGTAGCCGGTCCGTTCGAGATACCACGCGAAATCCAGTTTGCCCGGTCCGTCGAAGCTCACGGTGGTCGGGTACTGGTACTTCACGCCGTACTTCGAGGCGCGGCTGAGCCAGCGCTTGATCTCCGAATGGCCGTCGGCGAAGGAGAAGCCGCATGCGCCGTTGTGATAGGAGGCGACGATGTCCTGCCAGGCGCCGGCGTCACCGCCGTTGATGAAGAAGCCGTCGTTGATGGAATCGGGGTGCTCATCGACGAAGAGCCAGGTCTTGGAGGGGCTGGGCACGCTGGCTTGCTTGAGGAACTGGAGCTTGTCCTGGAAGCCCCAGTTGACGCCGCGGGCGGTCGGATCGCTCGGGTCGGAGGTATCGAAGCGCCCGAAGAAGGCGTTCATCGACAGGCTGCGGTTGCGCTGCGGATAGCCGGCCTTGCGCTGCTGCGGGCTGAGAAAGATGTCGGCCGGGCATTTGTACACGCCCACGCCGCCGCCGGTGTATTTGCCGAGCACGCCGTTCACCACCCAATCCTTGTTGGTGACGCTGGCTTCGGCGGATTTCCCGCCGCCGGCACCCCAGGTCATGACGTTGTTGACCCAGTTGTCGAATTTGCCGTTGGCGATCGTCTTCACCGTCTCGGCGACGCCGAAGTTGTTCGCGACGCGGTCCTGGAAATCACCGGAGTAGAGGTGCCAGCCCAAGGTGAGCTGCTTGGTGTTGTTCAGGCACTGGATGCCCTGGGCCTTGCTCTTCGCCTTGCTGAGCGCCGGAAGGAGCATGCCCGCGAGGATCGCGATGATGGCGATGACCACCAGCAGCTCGATCAAGGTGAATCCAGAAGACCGGGCCGCCCGGCGACGTGTGTTCTCCATGATGGACGGGGATTTCATAGATCTAAGGAAGTGTTTGTATCTGCCCACACTGTCCACCGAGGTCTTCAAGAACGCAAGCGTCGCGGACGGGTCGACCGCGCGACGCCGGGTCACCAATCCACCCCGACGCTCAAGGTCGCGCCGAAGCGGTTCTTGTAGAAGAGCTGCCGGTTCTTCGCGCCGAACTCGTGGACGAGCTTGGTGATCTTCACGTCGAAGCAGCAGTACTCGGCGATCTCCGCCATCTTGCCCTGCTTGAACCACTCCAGCGCCTGGAGGCCTTCGCTCGTCTTGTTCAACCCGAAGGTCGCTTCCGCGATGGAATCGAGCCCGAGCCGGTGGCCCAGCTTCTCCTTGAGCACGACGAGCATGTCCAAGGTCGGGAGCTGCGACAGGTCCATCACCGTGTAGCCGTGCAGCACCTCGTAGTCGAAACGCAGATGGTTGAAGCCGACCACGAGGTCCGCGCGCTGGAGCTCCTTGAGCAGGTCGTCGACCTGCGGCTCGCCGTAGACCTTGTAGGTGCCGCGCACCGTCGAATAGGTCACGCCGAGGCTCATCCGCATGTCGCGGATCTTGTCCCATCCGCCGACCTCTTCGGCCGACTTCTGGGTCTCGAGGTCGAAGTACACGATGTTCTTCACGGCGCCCGAATCTGCCGGCCCGGCCGCGCCGATGACGAGAGGGAACTGCGCCCGGCCGCGGCTGCCGGCCCTGGTCGGGGCGACGGGAACAAGATGGTCCGCGACAAGACCACGCCTTTCGGGCACCAACTCCCCGACCCGTCATGAGATCCCGTCCCACGCTCCGCTTGTTGTCGCTGGCCCTCCTATCGCTGCGGTTGGCCGTCCCCGCCGCCGCCGCCCGTGCGCTTCCGCGCAGCACGCCCGAGGCGCAAGGCGTCTCGTCCGCGGGGATCCTCGCGTTCGTCGAGGCGGCGGACCGCATGGTCGATTCGCTTCACAGCGTCATGGTCCTGCGCCACGGACAGGTCGTCGCCGAAGGCTGGTGGACGCCGTACGACGCGTCGACGCGGCATGAGTTGTATTCGTTGAGCAAGAGCTTCACCTCGACGGCGGTCGGCATGGCCGTGGCCGAAGGCCGGCTGAGCATCGATGATCCGGTGCTGAAGTTCTTCCCGGAGGACGCGCCGGGATCACCGGGCGCCAACCTCAGATCCATGCGCGTCCGCGACCTGCTCCGCATGGCGACGGGCCACCAGGACGAGCCGCCGACCGCCGCCGACAAGATCTCCGCCCGATCGTTCCTCGCGCAGCCGGTCCCGCACAAACCGGGCTCGCACTTCAAATACAACACCGCGGCGACCTTCATGCAGTCGGCCATCGTCCAGAAGGTCACCGGCCAGACCGTCAGGGACTATCTCCAGCCCCGGCTCTTCGCGCCGCTCGGCATCGAGGACCCGGTCTGGAACACGAGCTTCGAGGGCATCTCGCTCGGCGGCTACGGCCTCAGCGTGCGCACCGAGGACATCGCGCGCTTCGGCCAGCTATATCTTCAGAAAGGCCGATGGGAAGGCCGCCAGCTGGTGCCCGCCGCGTGGGTCGAGCAGGCCACGGCCTTGCAGGTCGCGAACGGCAGCAATCCGCGGAGCGATTGGGACCAGGGCTACGGCTACCAGTTCTGGCGCTCGCGAAACGGCGCCTACCGGGGCGACGGCGCGTTCGGACAATACTGCATCGTCATGCCGGAGCAGGACGCCGTGGTCGCCATCACCAGCGGCGTCAAGGACATGCAGGCCGTGCTCGACCTCGTCTGGGACCATCTGCTCCCCGCGATGCATGCCAAGAAGCTTCCTGCCGACCGCGCGGCCCAGCAAAAGCTCGCCTCGGTCCTCGGCCATCTCGTGCTGCCGACCGCGAAAGGCGCGGCGACCTCGCCGATCGCCCCGAAGGTCGCCGGCAAACGGTTCGTCTTCCCGGCGAACGACCAGAAACTCCAGGCGCTGACCTTCGACGGCGCCGGCGCGCTGCTGATGCGTTTCGATGGAGCGGACCAGCGCCTCGCCTTCAGCCACGGCGGTTGGACCAAGGGCCGCGCCGCGTTCGGCACCTTCCCGGTCGGGGCCGTCGCGGTGAGCGGCGCGTGGGCGTCCGAGGACGTGTTCACGGCGAAGGTGTGCTTCAACGAGACCCCTTTTGTGATGACGCTCACGATGCGCTTCACCGGCGATGCCGTGGAGTTCGACGAGGAGACCAACGTCGGCTCCGGCTCGACCCGGCGTCCGCATCTCGTCGGCCGCGCGGAATGACGCGCGGTGTGGCGCGCCCGGCCCGTTCTCCCAGAAAAACCGGCTTCCATTTCAGGGGACGGCGCCTAGCGTGGCGGTCTGTTTTTTCCGAGAACTTGAACCGAACATCTCATGGCTGCTGACAATTCCGTCGTCGCGAAGGTCGAACTTCCGCCCCTCAAGCCCCAGAAGCTGAAGTCGAAGCTCGCCGGCACCCCGACGGGTGCCCCCAAGTATCCCGTCGTCGTCAAGAACTCCGCGGGTGCCGATGTGACCTTGGGCTCGCCCGTCGCGACCCGCGCGCTGGTGGCGCTCATGGATGTCCACGCGGTCAACGGCGGCGCGGCCTGCCACTGGGGCGGCCCCGCGGCATTCGCGGAGGTGAACGCGGCCATCCACGGCCTGATGTTCGCGACGACCGGCCGCCCGTGGCACGAGGCCTACAACTTCGTCAACGACGCCGGCCACGCCGAGAACGGCATCTACGCGCTCCGCGCGAACCTCGGCTTCGACGGCATGACCTTCGAGGACCTCAAGGGCTTCCGCTCCATCAGGTCCAAGCTCACCGGCCACGGTGAATCGCACCTGAACCCCGAGGGCGTCCTCCTCTCGAACGGCCCGCTCGGCTCCGCGCTCCCGCAGGCGCAGGGCCTCGCCATCGGCGACAAACTTGCGGCCAACGACCGCGTCACCATCGTCACCGCCTCCGACGGCGCGTCGATGGAGGGCGAGGCGAAGGAAGCGTTCGCCGCCATCCCCGGCCTCGCCGCCAAGGGCCGCGTCAACCCGTTCGTGATGGTCGTCTCGGACAACGACACCAAGCTCTCCGGCCGCATCTCCAAGGATTCGTTCTCGATGCAGCCGAGCTTCGAGGCGCTGAGCGTGCTCGGATGGGATGTCCGCAAGGTGGAGCACGGCCACGATCTCCAGGCCGTCTACCTGGCGGTGGAGAAGGCCGTCGCCGACGCGAAGGCCGCCCCGGCGAAACCGGTCGCGATCTGGCTCAAGACCATCAAGGGCTACGGCGTCAAGAGCACGATGGAGAACGCGGCGGGCGGCCACGGCTTCCCGCTCGCCAACGGCGAGAAGATCGTCGAGTTCGTCGACGAGATCTGCTCCGGCCACACGCCCGACGAGCTCAAGCAATGGGCGCTCGCGCTGCGCAAGGATTGGGAGCAGAAGGAGGAGGCCAAGAAGGCCAAGGCCGCCGCCGCCGCGGCCAACCCGGTGCCGGCGGCCCCCGCCGTGAAGAAGGACAAGGTACAGGCCGGTCTCGCGGCCGGCGCGATCAAGGCCGCGATGGAGGGCTACCCCGTGTATTCCGTCTCGTGCGACGTCCAGGGCTCGACCGGCATCAGCACCTTCCAGAAGGCGACCGGCAACTTCATCGAGGTCGGCATCGCGGAATCGAACATGGTCTCGACCGCCGCGGGCCTCTCCAAGGTCGGCTTCATCCCCATCGTCGACACCTTCGGCCAGTTCGGTGTGACCAAGGGCAACCTCCCGCTCACGATGGCGGCGCTCTCGCAGGCGCCGGTGATCGCGATGTTCTCGCACGTCGGTTTCCAGGACGCGGCGGACGGCGCGAGCCACGAGGCGACGACGTACTTCTCCGCGGTGAGCTCGATCCCGCACACGGTCGTCATCGCCCCGAGCTGCGCCGACGAGGCGGAGGCGTTCATGTACCAGGCGATCCGCCATATCGGCGACGAGCGCGCGGCCGGGCACCACGGCGAATCGGTCATCTTCTTCGTCGGCCGCGAGACGTATCCGGTGAAATGGGTCGAAGGCTCCGACTACGCCTGGGGCAAGGCGCAGGTCATCCAGCAGGGCACCGATGTCGTGCTGGTCGGCTCCGGCGTGCTCTTCAACAAGGCGCTCGAAGCCGCCAAAATCCTCGCTGCCCAGGGCAAGTCGGCAACGGTGATCAACAACCCGTTCATCAACCGCGTGGACGTGGCGACCATCGGCGCGGCGGTCGCGAAGTGCGGCGGCCGGTTGGTGACGATCGAGGACCATCAGCTCATCGGCGGCATGGGCGCCCAGGTCTCGCACGCGTTGAGCAACGCCGGCATCGCCCACCGGGTGAAGTCGCTGGGCATCCCCGGCGAATTCGGCCAGAGCGCCTACCTCGCCGAGGAGCTCTACGTGAAGTACGGCCTCACCGGCCCGAAGATGGCCGAAGCCGCGCTCGCGCTGATCGGCTGATCGCTGGTCCGTGGGTCGGCTTGGCCCGCCGCGCGCCAAGGACGGCGCGCGGCGGCCTCTGCCTGCCGGTCGACGTCCTGCGATGCAGCAACGCGTTATCTGCACCGGGGAACAGAGGAATCTGGAAAGCAGGAAAGCAGGAACGGAGCCCGCGAAGCTCAGGCCTTCCTGCTTTCCAGATCCTCCCTCTCCGGTCCGTGTCGTGATCGACGCCGGCGCGACTCGGTGATGGTCGCCGTACTCGCGCCTTTAGATCACATCGCATCGTGGCGACGGGGTTGAGTTGTCCTCGCGCTTGGAGCATCGTCGTCTCCTCCAGCATGACACTCCGAGCCTCCTCCCTTAGCGGCGTGATGGCCATGACCCTCTTGGGTTTGGCCTGGTCGCTGACCTCGCGGTGTCTCGCGGAGCCCGCGGACACCGGGGCTCCCGCCGCGCTCCAGGCCGACGCCAAGCAGACCTTCCAAGAGCAGGTCGCCCCGTTCGTGAAGAACTACTGCACGCGCTGCCACGGGCAGGACCGGCAGAAGGGCGGCATCAACTTCTCTCCCGCGCTCGGCAACCCGGGCACCGCCGAATCCGCCAAACGCTGGAAGCAGGCGGTCGCCAACGTGAAGGCGCACGACATGCCGCCGACGGATGCCAAACAGCAGCCGACGGACGAGGAACGTCGGCAGTTCATCGGTGGGATCGGCAAGATCAAGTATCTCAGCCCGAAAGATCCCGGTCTGTTCGTGATCCGTCGTCTGACCAAGGCCGAGTACGGCAACACCCTTCACGATCTCTTCGGCGTGTCCCTGGCGATCGCCCAAGAATTGCCGGATGAAGTGTCCGGCGAAGGCTACCTGAACACGTTGTCGCCTCTGCAATCGGAGCAGTATCTCAGCATCGCCAACGAGGTGCTGGACCAGGCCTTCGCGCCCAAAGGCGCCCCGCCGACCCCGGTGCAACGGCGCCTGGTCGGCCGACCGCCCGGCGCCGGGACCGATCCGCGTTTGGCGGCGAGGAATTTCGCCCGTTCGCTGGCCCGGAAGGCCTATCGCCGCCCGCCCACCGAAGCGGAGCTGGATGTCTTGTCGAAGGTCTTCGAGCTGGCGATGGAGAACCACCTTTCCTACACCGGCGCCCTGCGTCTGATGACCAAAGCCGTCCTGGTCTCACCCCAGTTCCTGTTCATCACGCCCGCCGCGGTGGCCGATCCCGGCCGCGACATCGTCCCGTTGGACGACCATCAGCTCGCCTCCCGGTTGTCCTATCTGCTCTGGGCCACCATGCCCGATGCCGAGCTGTCCGATCTTGCCGATCGCGGCCGGCTGCATGAACCGAACGTCCTCAAGGCGCAGGTGAAGCGGTTGTTGAAGGACGGACGTTCCCGGGCCTTGTTCGATGGCTTCGGCGCGCAGTGGCTGGGCTTGGCGGGCCTGGAGACCAAGACGTTCGATCCCGTCCGGTTCCCCCAGATGACCCCGGCCATGCGATCGGCGATGTACGACGAGGCCCGTCTGTTCTTCGGCAGCATCGTGGACGAGGACCGGAGCGTCGTCGGCTTCGTGGACGCGCGGTACACCTTCCTCAACGGGACCCTCGCCCCCATCTACGGTTTGGAGAAGTCCGTCACCGGGTCCAAGATGCGCCGGGTGAAGCTCGCCGATGCCAACCGCGGCGGGATCCTGGCGATGCCCGGGGTCCTGGCCACGACTTCTTTCCCCAACCGCACCAGCCCGGTCAAACGCGGCGTTTGGGTGCTCGAACAAGTGCTGGGCGAAGAAGTGCCGCCGCCCCCGCCGAACGTCCCGACCCTGGAGAAGCAGGACCAGAAGAAGGTCGCCGACCTGACCCTGCGCCAGCGCACCGAGCTCCACCGCACCGACGCCGTCTGCGCCAACTGCCACAAGCTGCTCGACCCGATCGGATTCGGCCTCGAGAACTTCGACGCCATCGGACGCTGGCGCGCCCAGGACGACACCGGGGGTTCCATCGACGCCGCCGGCGAGCTTCCGGGCGGGAAACGCTTCACCTCGCCCAAGGAACTGAAGGCCATCATCGCCTCGCGGCAGGACGACCTGGCGCGCAACCTGACCGAGAAGCTGCTGGCCTACGCTCTGTGCCGTCAGTTGGAGGGCTACGACGAGGTCGTGGTGGACCGCCTGATGGAGACCATCGCCAAGGACGGCTATCGGATGCAGACGCTCATCACCGAGATCGCCACCAGCTATCCGTTCACCCATCGTCGGGTCCAAGAAACCACCCAGTCCACATCCCATGCGAAATAGCACCCTGATCGATCGCCGCACCTGCCTGAAAGGCATCGGCGCCGCGCTGGCTCTCCCGCTCTTGGACACCATGGGCTGGGCCGATCCCGTCAAAGGCAAAGCCGTCCGACCACCGGTCCGCCTCGGGTTCATGTACATGCCCCACGGCGTCATCATGGAGCAGTTCTGGCCCAAGGATCCGCGGAGCTTCCTGACGTCGCCGCCGCCGGCCCTGGAATCGCTTCGCCCGGTGCTGGACCAGTGCCTGATGATGAAGGGGATCTCCGGCGTGCCTATCGCGCCCTTCAACGGCGCGCCGCATGCGCTCGAGTTGTCGACCTGGCTCACCGCGGCGCTGCCCGATGCCAACCGGCGCAACGAGATCCACATCGCCATCTCCGCCGACCAGGTCGCCGCCAACTACATCGGCCACCTCACCTCCTTGCCGTCCTTGGAGCTGGCCACCATGCCTCAGACGCACAAGGAGAACCAGGAGGGGCTGAACGAAGGATACTACTCCCACTGCAGCTTCCGCTCGGCCAGCCAAGCCGTGCCGGCCGAGGTCAACCCGCGCAACGTGCTCAACCGGCTCTTCGGGAAGTCCGAACGATCGGGCAAGACCGCCAAGGTGGATCCCTTGGACCGGCAGATGTTGGACCTCGTCCTCGGCGGCGCCCGGGATCTCCGCCGCACGCTGCCCCGGGACGACCAGCACAAGCTCGACGAATACCTGGACAGCGTGCGCAGCGTGGAACGCCGCATCGCCGCCATCGAGTACCGCCAGAAGGAAGCGGCCCTGGAAGCGGCCGGCGTCAGCACCAGCAAGCGCGACGCCTCGGATTCGCCGCCCATCGCCATCAAGATCCCCGAGGGCGAGAAGCGCAGCGAGTACATGCAGGTGATGTGCGACCTCAACGTGCTGGCCTTCCAGACCGACACCACCCGGGTCAGCACCTACATCGGTTCCACGCCGAACGGGGTCTCCTATCCGGAGCTGGGGTTCGACGACGAGCACCACTCCCAGACGCACCACAACAACGAGGCCGACAAACTCGGGAAGGTCGCGGCCATCACCGCCTTCAACATCGCCCAGTTCGCCCACATGGTGAAGAAGATGCACAGCCTGCGGGAAGGGGAGGGCACCTTGCTCGACAACTGCATCATGATGTGGGGCTCGGGCCTGGAGGACGGCAACAAGCACGCGCGGGAGAACCTGCCGTTCATCCTGGCCGGGAAGGGCGGTGGATCGCTGAAGACCGGCCGGTTCCTGGCCGATACCCAAGGCAACCAAGGCGACCTGCTCACCACGCTGCTCGGCTGCGCCGGCATCCCGCTGGACCGCCCGATCGGCATCGCCAACAAGCAGATCACCGAGATGACCGCCATGATCTAGCGACGACCGGAGCCGGTTCGATCGAGCGCGGATTTGGGCCGCTTCTGAGGTCCGCGTTGGAACCGTGCCGTTGGATCCCGCCAGGTCGCCACCGTCACCCCGGCTAACCAGGACCGATCGACAGATCGGGCCATCCCGGATCATTGCATCAGTGTCACGGTCGATTTGTATCATGATACCTATGCGCTCCGCAGGTGCTCGGTATGGCGCTCGCCCTCGATTTGCCACATGGGTTCGTTCGGGTCCAAGACCGTCCAACCACATCGGCTTCGGCGATGGCGCGATGCACTGCGGCAGGGCGTTCGTCGGGCTGGCCACCAGTGGCGCCACCGTGTAGCCGATGAGGTCCACGTCCGGACAGGGCCGCGGCAACGCCGTCAGCGATGCCGGAGCCGTCTCGTTCTCCAACCAGCGGCGGATGCCTTCGCCGTCCAGGATGACCGGCATCCTGTCATGGACGGCGCTGCCAAGGCGTTCGGCGCCGTCGTGATGACGGTGGACGATTCCAGCGGCTCCGAACCCGGTTCCCCCTATCGTCACCCCCCCGGCATGGACCCGCGCACGCAGGCGCAGGCAGGAGCACGGTTTGGGCGTCGGGGGCTGATTGGATCACCTCTCAGTGCCACGAGCATTTCGGTGCCCAAGGCACCGATCTCTTGGACTTCTGGCACGTCAGCGAGTACCTGGGCACGGCCGCCGCAGTCGACCGACCCGCGCTGTCCCGGGTTTGGTGCCGCCGGCAACAAGGACGGCTCCTGGTGGACGATGCCCGGGCGTGCTGCGCGCCCGGGCCCCGCATCTCGAACCGGAATCCCAGCCCGAAGCCCCCGTCCGTGCCGCCCATCACCACCAAGGCTCGCGGACCGCGCAGCCCGACAACGCCGGTGCCCGCGCCGCCGCGCAGCCCATCCACACCCGGCGCGCACCTCCTCAACCACCGCATCCTTCGCGTGGAGCCGATCGAAGCCCGCGATGATCTTGTGCAGCGTGCCCGGATCCGGAGAACCACAGACGTGCGACGGCCTTGGTAGCCGACCAAGGGCGTGGGATCCATGGAGCAGTCGATGCTGTCATCGGAAGCGGAGCGGAAAACTCAACGGGGCCTCTCATCGCCGGGAGTTCTCCCCGGATGAGCCTCGATGATCGCCCGTTCGAACAGCGCGCGGACAACTTCGGTGCCCGCATCACTTAGATGATCGTCGTCGGCGTAGAAAAATTTCCTCCCGGCCGCATACCGGATGGATCCGTCGTCTTGATAGAATGGAGTATCCGCCCTAAGGACACGTAAGTTATCAAAACTCGCCGCGAGAGATTCCGCCCGGGTGGCGACCCGTCTCCTAAACTCCTCCTTCAGGTCCGGGTCCAAGCGGGGCAAGCTTTTGCTTGTGCCCATCCGCACGGTGACGATCTCGCGTAGATTCACTTCGTCGCCGCCTTGGTGGACTGGAACCTGAGAAACGAAGATGACGCGCCCGACCAAGGGGCCGACCTCGACGAGGAACGACCGGAGCTTGGTCTCAAAAGCCTGTGCATCGACCTGGTTGTCCCAGCGATCGATGACAAAGACAGCCTTTGGGCGCCATTCTCGGAGGAATCTCCTGCGGGCTTCTTCGAACTCAAGGGCTTCGGGTTGAGGGAGGAATCGTGAGTTGTCTTGTGCGTCGAGGAATGGAGAAACCCCTCCATTCCTACCCAGGAACGACACGGATATACCTAGCTTGAGGCATATGCTATCTATAAGCTTCGAATACATCAACGCGTGGGAGCTGCCAAGGACAACGACCTCCGGCTGACCGCCGCCGTAGGGATGAATGACACCTCCCGTCCGCCACGATTCTTTTAGACCGCGACCTCCGGGTGGAAAATGGACATCATAGTATCGTATCACATCGTCGAAATCGGTATCGGATGCGCCGCCTGCGTCGAACAGCAGGCCGCTGAACGTCGGACTGTCGAACAAGTGGGCGGGGTCGGCCACCCGGGGACGTGATGCCACGTGGTTTGAAAAGAGCGCGACGAGGGCAAATCCAACGGCGATCGTCCAGATCCGCCACCGTCGGCCCGGGCCGCCATCGCGGAGGGGCCGTTCGACGCACACGTAGGCGATCCACGCCAGGATGATGCCGCCGACCCCGCCCGCCACCGTCCCGGCGAGCCTCGGGATCCCATGAAGATCGGCCTGCATCTTGCCGAAGGTGATGAGGGGCCAATGCCACAGGTAGAGGGAGTAGGAGAGCTTCCGGTCCTCACCATGAACAGGGATGACAGCCAGCGCGACAACGTTG
>CANGMH010000044.1 GCA_947454005.1 Verrucomicrobiota bacterium | reverse complement strand
TTCCACCCGCGCCGAGATGCATTCGCGAAGATCGGGCACGGGCTAGACCTTCGGAGCGCATCAAACCTGGCACGCCGAGCACCGATCGATGACGCCGGAGCCGACTCCGATCAGAACAAGTCGCCCTGGGTCTCCGTCCCGGGCACGGGTTCGTCGCCGAGCTCGGCGAGCAGGCTGCGGAAGTTCCATCGGCGGTAATGCTCGCGGAGCGTCGGGCGATCGGCGGGTCGCGGCGCGAGGTCTTCCAGCGCCGGGCCGCCGGCGAGCTGGTCGCGGAGGCGGATCATCAGCTGGTTCCGACGCAGGGCATCCGCGCTGGATTGGACCGAGATCCGTTGCGTCTCGGACTTGAGCTCATGGGAGCGGGCCAGGAGCGTGTCGATCTCGCCGAACCGCTTGAGCAGGTCGGTCGCGGTCTTCGGGCCGACGCCGGACACCCCGGGGATGTTGTCCACGCTGTCGCCGACGAGGCTGAGCCAGTCGACCACCTGGTCGGGACGCACGCCGGTCTTGGCCTCGACGTCGGCGGCGGCCCAGATCTTCTCCGACTTGTCGTTCGGGTTGAACAGGCCGATGCGGTCGTTGACCAGTTGCATGAAGTCCTTGTCGGAGCTGGCGATGATGCTCTGCCATCCGGCCACTTCGGCGCGGCGGGCGTAGGTGGCGAGCCAATCGTCGGCCTCGGTGCCTTCTTCCTGGAGCGAGGCCCAGCCGGCGGCGGCGAGCCATTCCTGGAGCTGCGGTAACTGCTCGTCCAAAGCATCCGGCGTGGGCGGCCGGTCCGCCTTGTATCCCGGCAGCGCGGCCACGCGGTCGGCAGCGAGCCCGGCATCCCAGACCACGAGCCGGTGGGTCGGCCGCAGGATCGCCTCCATCTTCAGCAGCATCTTGACGAAGCCGAAGATGGCGTTGGTCGGCCGTCCGTCCGGCGCGTTCATCGAGCGGATGGCGTGGAAGGCCCGGTACGCGTAGGCGTGGCCGTCCACGAGCAGCAGTCGGGGCGGGACTCCGGCAGAAGACATGCACGAAGAGTGCGGAACGTCCCGGGGGCGGTCAGCGAAAAATGCGCGGAGAACGAAGGGCCGTGTCGGTCCAGGATCGGTGTTGCCGAGGCGGGGCAGGGCATGTCGGCCGGCCTGGACAGGACTCTTGGCGACGGTGACGCGGCGGTCCGGGGAATCGCGAACGGATGCGCCCCAGGTCCGATCGAAGGGGTGGCCGGGCCGAGAAGGAGCGTTGCGCCATCGGAGGCGACTCGCCGACTGTCCCGCCATGCGCGAGTTCTTCACCGGTCCGGTCATCAAGACCGAGCTGCTCGTCGTGTGGCTGGAGAAGCACGGCATCGCCGCGGTCCAAGAATTCACCGATCCGGAGGCCCCGGACGACGGCGACCTCGACCGCGAAGCCAAGGTGCTGCTGCCCGAGGCCGACTACGACCGCGCCTGGCGCCTCTTCTACGCGGATCGCCAAGACGAACTATGAACCTGACCGAACTGGCCGCCCGCTTGGCGAAACTGGAATCCGACCACGCCCATCTGGAGCGCCAATACGACGAGCTGAACGGCGTGGCCATCGACCAGGGCAAGCTGCTCTCGAGGCTCCAGAAGAGGCTCGCCCAGATCGATGAGGCGATGCAGTCGCAGGACCTCGAACGCGTCCGCGAGACCAACCAGAAGCCGCCGCACTACGCGCCCTGAACGGCGTCAGCGCGCCTTGAGCATCTCCTCGGCGTGCCGTCGCGAGGCCGTCGTCGCGCCGCCGAGCATGCGCGCCAGTTCTTCGACGCGCCCGGTGTCGTCGAGCAGCACGATCTGCGATTCGGTCCGGCCCGCGACGACGGATTTGCTGACCACGTAGTGCGCGTCGCCGTGGGCGGCCACCGGCGCGAGGTGGGTGATGCAGAGGACCTGATGCGTCCGGGCGATCTGGCGCATCTTCTCGCCGACGGCGGTCGCGGTCTCGCCGCCGACGTTGGCGTCGACCTCGTCGAAGACGAGCACCGGGACCTCGTCCTCGGCGGCGAGGACGGTCTTGAGCGCCAGCATCACGCGGGCGAGCTCGCCGCTGGAGGCGATGGCCCGGAGCGGTCGGGCCGGTTCGCCGGGGTTCGGAGCGAACTGGAACTCGATGTCGTCGAGGCCGGTCGGGACGTGGACGGTCGTGCCGTCCGGACGGGGCGCGCGGCGCGTGAGCTGGACGTCGAAGGAGCTCTGCTTGAATCCGAGCGCCGAGAGCTCCTTGGCCACCGCCTTCGAGAGCCTGGGGACGAGCTTCTTCCGTCCGGCGGAAAGCGCGCGGCCCGCGGCATCGAGCTCGGCGTCGAGCCGGGCGAGGGCCGCGTCGAGACGGGCGACCTCTTGGTCGCGGCCTTCGAGCGCGGCGAGTTTCTCGGCGGCGCGGGCGCCGGTCTCGATCACCTCGGCGAGCGATGCGCCGTGCTTGCGCTGGAGCGAGTGGATGAGGTCGAGGCGGGCCTCGACCTCGGCCAGCCGCGCGGGATCGACCTCGATCTTGTCGGCGTAGCGGGCGAGGTCGGCCTGGAGCTCGCGGAGCACGGACACCGCCTGGCCCTGGGCCTCGGTGAGCGGGGCCGCGGCGGGATCGAGCCGGTGCAGGTCCTGCAGCACGCGGCCGAGCGCGCCGAGCCGGACGAGGAGCGCGTCGTCGTCCTCGCCGAGCGCGCCGAGGGCGGTCTGCGATAGCCCGAGGAGCTTGGCGGCGTTGCTGGCTCGGTTGAACTCGGCCTCGATCTCCTCCGCCTCGCCGGGACGCAGCCGCGCTTCGGTGATCTCGCGGACCTGGAACCGCAGCAGGTCGAGCTGCTGGGCGTAGGTCCGTTCGTCCACGATGAGCGCCGCCTTCTCCGCCTCGATCCCGGCGCGGCGCCGCACCAGCGCCGCGAAGGCGTCGCGTTCCGGGCCGAGGCCGCCGAACGCGTCGAGGATCGCGAGCTGCTTCGCCGGCTGGAGCAGCGACTGGTGCTCGTGCGGTCCGTGCAGGTCGACGAGCCATTCGCCGAGCACGGCGAGCGTGGCGAGCGTGGTAGGCGAACCGTTGACGAACTGACGGTTGGTGCCGGCCGCGGTGAAGGTGCGCTTGAGCACGAGCTGCCCGTCGTCGCAGGGCTCCAGGCCGTTCTCGTCGAGGAACGCGCCGAGCGGCGCCCGCAGGCCGCGGACGTCGAGCACGGCCTCGACCGCGCAGGCGTCGGCGCCGCTGCGGATGGCCGTCCGGTCGGCGCGCTGGCCGAGCACGAGGTCCAGCGCGCCGAGGATGACCGATTTGCCGGCGCCGGTCTCACCGGTGATGACGCACAGGCCGGGGCGGAGCTCCAGCGTGAGGTCGGCCACGAGGGCGAGGTTCTTGATGCGGAGCGCGGTGAGCACGGCGGGGACATTTCCGATCTTCAATCGCCGGTTGCCAACCGGAATCTGCGCCCGGCATCGTCCGGCGACGATGTCGTTCTCGTTCCGCTTCCTCGGCTCGGGCACGTCGCAAGGCGTCCCGATCATCGGCAAGGAGTATCCTCCCGCCTTCCTCGCCAACCCCCGGAACCACCGGCTCCGGCCGTCGATCTACGTGGAGACGCCCGGGACGAAGCTGGTGGTGGACACCACGCCGGATTTCCGCACCCAGATGCTGCGCGAAGGGCTCGGCTATCTCGACGCGGTGCTGTTCACCCACCCGCACGCCGACCATATCATGGGCCTCGATGACTGCCGCCGCGTCTGCGACCTGCGGGGAGGTCCGCTGCCGGTCTACGGATCGGAGGAGACCTTGGCGGCGCTCGGCCGGGTCTTCACCTACGCGTTCGACGGCCGGCCGGTCCCGAAGGGCTACTTCCATCCGGAACCGCGGATCGTCACCGGGCCGTTCGAGGTGGGCGACCTGACGGTGACGCCCTTCGCGCTGCCGCACGGCCGGATCCTCTCGACGGGATATCTCTTCGCCCAGCGCCATGGCCCGCGGATGGCTTACTTGACCGATTGCAAGGAAGTGCCGGACGAAGTGGTCCGGCGGCTCCACGGGGTCGAAGTGGTCGTACTCGACGCGCTGCGTCCGGCGCCGCATCCGACGCACATGTGCCTGGACGAGGCGTTGACCACCGCGCGGCGGATCGGCGCGGACCGGACGTACCTCACGCATCTCACCCACGACTACGACCACGACCGCGACCAAGCGGAGTTGCCCGACCGCGTGTGGTTCGCCCACGACGGTCTGCGCGTGGAGGTGGCGTGAGCGGTCATCGGGACCTCGACCGGGAAGCGGGCTCCGTCGGCGCCGACCGCGAGCAGTTACGGACTTCGCGTCCTGCCGGGTTCGTTGTTCAATCCGCCCGCGCATGACGACCGAGCCCCAGCCCACACGTCCCGCTCCCCCTCCGCCATTCTACCGGCGGTTGCGGTGGTTCGCCGTACCGGTGTTCCGCGCGTGGTTCGGGATGCGGGGCCTGAACGTCGACCGGGTCCCGCCGACGGGACCGGTGATCCTGGCGTCGAACCACGTGGCCTTCTCGGATCCTCCGATGATCGGCGCGGTCGTCGAGCGCACCGTCAATTGCCTGGCGAGGGACACGCTGTTCCAGAAACCTGGCTTGGGATGGCTGGTCCGCACCTTGCAAGCCGTCCCGGTGGACCGACAGAACGGCGGCGCGGGGTTGAAGGCGATCCTCGACCGGCTCACGGCCGGCGGATGCGTCGTGCTCTTCCCCGAAGGCACCCGTTCGCCGGACGGCTCGCTTCAACCGGCGAAATCCGGCGTCGGCCTGACCGTGATCAAGTCGAAGGCGCCGGTGGTGCCGGTCCGGATCTTCGGGGCGTTCGAGGCGTATGGACGCCACCGGCTGCTGCCGCGTCCGGGGAGGATCACCATCAAGTTCGGGCGACCGCTCCTGTTCGCCGCGCTCCGCGCCGAAGCCGAGACCTGTTCCAAGCCCCGCCTCAAGGCCATCTACCAAGAGATCGCCGATGAGATCATGGACGCGTTGGCAGCGATGGACGCGAGCGAAGAAGTGTCGAAGTTCCCGTGAACCGGCTTCGGTCCCGTCGCCGCGGAACCGGGACGACACGGTCGGGCCGCGGAGGGATCGGATGCCAGCGCACCACCGGCTGCGACGGACGGCGGTGATCGATGGGCGCCAAGGCGCCGCGGACCCGCAACGGATCGCGGGACCGGCCGCTCAGCCCTTGCTGGCAGCGGCCTTGGCCGGGGCCGCTTTGGTCAGGACGGCCTTGTTCTGCTTCAGGAACTTCGCGAGGACCTCTTTGCTCGCCAACGACACGGGGGCGCGCTTGGTCTCGCCCTTGTAATGCTTGTAGTGGACCAAGGTCTTTCCAACGAGATCGATCTGAAGGCTCGAGTCCACCATCTTCCAGATCTGTCCGTTCTGGAAGGTCGTCTGCGCGCTGGTCTTTTCGGTTTTCACGTCGTTCAAGCCGTGACCGTAACAGAAATCCCGCTCTGTGCAGACATATTTGTTCGACGTCGGGAAGGCGGGAAGGCCGCCGATCCGCGACATGTCCGTAACCGCTTGTGCCGAAAGTCCATCGGACAAGCCTATTCCGGCGGAGCACGGAACAGGAACTTCGCGTAGAGGTAGGCGATGAACTCCGACGTGGTGGTCCGGAACCCATCGCTGGAGGTCCACCACCGGGTCGCATCGTAGCGGGCGTCCGGGACCGCGATGATGCCGACGTCGACGGAATCCGGGAACACGCTGCGCACCATCAGCCACGTCCGCCGAGCGTGCGGGCCGATCGTCAGGACGTCCAAACTCTTCGGCAAAGGACCCGATGCCGCGAGCCATCTGCGGAGCGCTACCGCGGCGGCATAGGTCCGGTCCGCGCGGACTTCAGGAGCCGGTACCGCCACCGCGAAGTTGGTCCGCCCCGTCATGCTGTCGATCGTGGAGGCGCCGAGCGCCGCGTAGCTTCCATACGCGAGGAACGGGGCGCCCTTCTCGATCGGTCCCCCTGTCACGATCAGACGGGTGTATCCGTTCTTCTCCAGTTGTCCGGCCGCGGCCCGGAGAGCGAAATCCGGCATCCAACCTTCGACGACGACCAGGTCTCCGCCGGTCCGCCGCGTGACCTCCAAGAACGGATGGATCATCCTCAACGCGGCGGCACAGGTGGCCGAAAGCACCGCCGCGACCAGCAAGCAGGCGGGCCAGGTCGGCAGCCAGATGGTCCGCCGCCGGAACAGCACGAAGCCGCGGCGATCGTCTCTCGGTCCTGTGGCGGGGTCGGTCACGGTGATGCTTCGCGGGGGTCCGGGTTCTCAGCGTTGCAGCGCGGACACGTCCTCGTTCGCCGCGCGCTCGACCTCTTCCAAGGTGAACTGCGAGGTGTCGCCGCGCGTCGTGTGGACCAGCGCAGCGTGGGCCAGGGCCAGCGCCAGCGTCGATTCCTGCGTGCGTCCGGTCAGATGCCCGAAAAGGATCCCGGCGGCGAACGCGTCGCCGCTGCCGATGCGGTCCTCGATCTCCACGTCGAGCCATCCGCGTCCGGCAAGCAACTCGCCGTCGCGCCACAGCCAGCCGCCCAGATCGTGGCGCGATCCGCTGCGGACGGTCCGTTTCGTGGCCGCCACGGAGCGCAGCCCGGGGAACGCCGACGCGAGGCCGTCGACCAACGCGCGCTCGTCCATCCCCGCCGGCGCCGTCCCGAGCAGGGCGGCGAAACCTTCCGCGCTGCCGAGCAGAAGGTCGGCTTGCGCGGCGAACTCGCGGTTCACCTCCGCGGCCTGCGCCGGGGTGCAGAGCTTCGAGCGGAAGTTCAGGTCGTAGCTGAAGCCGACGCCGAGCCGGCGCGCCGCGGCGACCGCCGCGCGCAATGTCGCGCGGCAGCCTTCCGACAAGACCGGGAAGATCCCTCCGCAATGGAACCACCGGCATCCCGCCAACACGCGGTCCCAATCGACGTCGTCCGGCTCCATCCGGCTCGCGCTCGAGTGCCCGCGGTCGAACATCGCCGTCCCGCCGCGCGGACCGACGCCGATCTCCGCGAAGTAGAGGCCGACGCGACCGTTCTTGCCCACCCCGTCGTACGGCTCGGACACCGTGTGCCGCAGGTCGAGACCGACCGCTCCCGCGTGCGCGCGGACGATCCGCGCGACCTCGTTGTCCGGCAGGCTCGTGACGAAGCCGGCGCGGAGCCCGAAGCGCGCGCAGGCGTAGGCCACGTTGTAGTCGCCGCCTCCGACGTCCACTTCGAGCGTGCGCGCGAACTCGAGGCGTCCGTGTCCGGGCGGCGAGAGGCGGACCATCACCTCGCCGAGGGCGAGGAGGTCGGTGGTCGGGGCGGTGTTCATCGGAGGGCCGTGCGCAGGACGCGCAGGAAGTTGCCGTGGAAGATGCCGCGGATGTCCTCCTCGGCGTAGCCGCGCGCGGCGAGCAGGCCGGTGAGTTTCTGCAGGTCGGCGATCGTGCCGACGTCCTGGGGCGTCTGCTCCGTGCCGAACGCGCCGTCGAGGTCCGATCCGATGCCGACGTGGAGAGCGTTCCCCGCGAGCTGGCACATGTGGTCGATGTGGTCGACCAGGTTCCCGAGCATCAGCCCGGAGCTCTGAGGCGTGGTCTCGCGCCGGATCCAGCCGGGGACGATCATCCACGCGTCCAGCGCCACGCCGGCGACGCCGCCGCGGGCGAAGACCGCCTTGAGCTGCTCGTCGCTGAACTGGCGGTTGTGCGGCACCAGCGCGCGGCAGAGCTGATGGCTCGCCCACACGGTCCCGCCGAAGATCTCCAGCGCGTCCCAGAAGCACTCGTCGCAGAGATGGGTGACGTCGAGGATCATCCCGAGGCGGTCCATCTCGCGGACGAGGTCCGCGCCCCGGGCCGGCAGACGTCCGCTGGCATCGGTGCCGAAGGCGTAGACGCCCGGTCCGTAATGGGCTGGTCCGACCGCCCGCAGACCGTCGGCGTGGGCGCGTTCCAGATGACCGGGCGTCAGTATGGAATCCGCGCCTTCCAGGCTGAGCACGTAGCCGATGGGCAGACGTTCGGTCCCGGTGGCGGTCTCCCATAGCCTGAGATGACGATCGAGCCCGGCGCGGTCGTGGATCAGGACCATCTCGCCGGCTTCTTCCATCGCCCGGTACCAGGCGCGCTGCGCCTGCGTCATCGCCCATGCCTGGGCCGGCGAACGCCATCCGAAGACCGGGCTGTAACGATCGTGCTCCAACCGGGCGATCTGCGTGGCGACGACCAGGCCGGCGCGGGCGCGCCGGAGCTCGGGCAGGCTGACGGTGCCGTTGCCGCGGTCGGGCTTGTCCCGGAGGTGCGCCTCGCGGGCGCGCACCTCGGCGAGCGGTCGCGTGAGGTCGCGGTTCCATTCGATCGCGTTCATCGCGATATCGAGGTGGGCGTCGAAGAGCAGGGGAGGATTCACAGGATTCGGGACGGCTCGTTTACGGTGCGGAGCCGGTGGTTGTCAGGAGAAAAGGGTGGGTGGCGAGGCGAGAGGCGGTGGAACCGAGACCGTTCACCCGTTGGCCTCCATGAGCGCGCGATGGTTCACCTTGCCGGTGCCGAGCTTGGGGATCTCGCGCACGGCCCGGAGCTCGCGCGGCACGCAGAGATTGGTCAGCCCCTTGGCCTTGATCGCCTGCCGGAGGTCGTCGAGGGCGAGCTTGGGCTCGTTGGTGAAGGCGACGAGTTTCTCGCCCTTGTCCTCGTCCGGCACCGCCACGACGGCGACCTCGCAGCGCTGGCCATGCTGGGGGAACGCGCCGGCGAGGGCGTCCTCCACCGCGGTGAGGCTCACCATCTCGCCGCTGACCTTCGCGAAGCGCTTCAACCGTCCGAGGATGGTCACGTAGCCGTCGGCATCGACGCGGACCATGTCGCCCGTGTCGTACCATCCGCCCAGCTCCTTGAACTTCGCGTCCGGGCCGGGGTTCAGATAGCCCTCCATGATGTTCGGTCCGCGGACGAAGAGCCGGCCGCCCTCGGCGACGCCCTCGATCGGTTCGAGCCGCCATCGGATGCCCGGCAGGAAGCGTCCGACCGATCCGAACTGCACGTCGACGCGCGTGTTCAGCGTGATCACCGGGCTGCATTCGGTGGCGCCGTAGCCTTCGAGCAGGCGCACGCCGAACTTCCGTGCCCAGAGGTCTGCGGTCGCGGCCTGCACCTTCTCCGCGCCGGCCACGAGGTACTTCAGCGAGTTGAAATCGTAGGGATGCGCCTTGCGGGCGTAGCCGTTCAGGAACGTGTTCGTCCCGAGCATGATCGTGCACGCCCGGTCGTACACCACGGCCGGCACCATCCGGTAGTGGAGCGGCGACGGATAGAGGAACGTGTAGAGCCCGCGGACCAGCGGATACAGCGTGCAACCGGTGAGGCCGAAGCTGTGGAACAGCGGCATCGCGTTGAAGAACCGGTCGTCGTCCGTCAGGTCCATCGTCGCGTTGAGCTGCCGGATGTTCGCGAGCAGGTTCGCGTGCGAGAGCGCCACGCCTTTCGGCACGCCCTCGGAACCGGAGGTGAAGAGCACCACGGCGACGGCCGCCTTACCGGTCTCCGCCGCGGGCCCGGAGGCGAACCCGGATCCGCACGCGAAGGCGTGCTTCACCAGTTTGGCCAGCCGCGTTGCCGCCGATATCCCCGCGCGCACGTCCTCGAGATACACCAGCTCGATCCCGGCCTCCGCGAGCGGTCCGAGCTTGAGCTTTGCCTTCTCCGCGAACGCGCGCGACGTGATGACCTGCCTCAAGCCGGCGAGCTGAGCGCATTGCAGCATCACCGGGATGCCGGTCGAGAAGTTGAGCAACGCCGGGATCTTGCCCGCGGCCCAGAGGCTCAGGACCACGACCGGCGTGCCGTTGATGTTGGGCAGGAGCACGCCGACGTTCGCACCGTCGCCGCCCGGCCATCGGCGCTTCCACTCGGACGCGAGAACGTCCGTGCCGACCATCAGGCGACGATAGGTGAGCTCGGTCGAGGTGACGTCCTCGAGCGCGATCTTGCCCGGGACGTTGCCCGCGGTCTCGGCGACCGCGGCCAGCACGGTGCGGGGCCCGAACGCCATCTCGGTCTCGAACTGCTGCCGGACCATCGCGTCGCGCAGCCATGACGTCCGCATCTGCCGGGCGTGCGCGTTGGATGTCCCGGGCGGCAGCCCGGGCGCGGTGAGCACCTCGCTGAAATGCGCCGTCACCGTCGGGAACCAGCGCGTCCAGCCCTTGTGCTTCACCCAGGGCAGGCGGTTCGCGCCGCGGAGATAGGCGGTGATGACCTTCGCGCCGGTCTTGTGGACGAGGAACCCCGTGCCGTCGAAGAGCTTCATCAACGATCCGGTGAGCGAGATGCGCCCTTCGGCGAAGAGCACCAGCCTTCCTCCGCCCGCGAGATGTTCCGCCATCCGCTTCACGGCGTAGGGCGAAGCCGTGTCCACTGGGAAGGTCCGCCCGTTGACCATCATCTTCTTGTGCACCCAGCTGGTCTCCGCCGTCGTGCTCGAGGTGACGAATCTCCAGTCGTCGTCCAGCAGGACCGCGAGGAAGAGCCAGTCGAGCCACGAGGTGTGGTTGGGCAGCAGCAACACCGGGCCGGGCGCCGCCAGGACGTCGGTGCCGTGGGCCTCGAAGCGGTAGAAGAACCGGACCAGGAGCCGGAGGAGCGATTTCATGGGCAACCAAGGGTCGACCGACGACGGCGGCGGTGAACGACACCGCCGAACCTCGCCCCCGGACGCCACCGGACCGCAAGCCGGAATTCACGGAATCCTCGGACGCCCATCATCGCTTCCCGGGCCGCCGGCTCCACCGTTTTGGCTATGTCCGGAAGCGACCCTCGGCGCACCATCGCGTCCATGATGAAGTCGAAGGCCTTTCGCGTCGCGGGCTGGTTTGCAGGCCTCGCCGTCTTCTTCCATGCCGCCGATGCCTTGGAAGCCTCCCCGGTCGCCATAGGTTCCAAGCTGCCGTGCGCCGACAGCGAGGTCGTCCGCTACACCGCCCACCGTGTTTCCCGGCCCATGGTGATCGATGGCAGGCTCGACGAGCCGGCCTGGAAGCTTGCCCCGGCGTCGTCGCGCTACGTGGACATCCTCACCGGAGCGCCCGCGATCCACGACACCCGGGCGAAGATCGTCTGGGACGACCAGAATCTGTATCTGGGAATCCGTGTCGAGGAGCCGTGCGTCCGGGCCACCTTCATCAAGGCGAACTCGCCGATCTACCAGGAGAACGACGTCGAGGTGTTCATCGCCGGTCCCGACGCCTACTACGAGTTCGAGGTCAACGCGCTCAACACCACCTACGAGGTCTTCTTCCTGTGGGAATCGGCCTACGAACGCGCCGGGTTCGCCGCCGCCCCAGGATTCGCCCGGAAGGACCTCGTGCCCTTCAACGGCGTCGGTTTCACGACGCATCCGCGCGGGCCGCGGCTCGGACATTTCGACTGGCACTTTCCCGGCAAGCGCACCGCGGTCTTCGTCGACGGCACCCTCAACGACGACCGCGACCGCGACCGTGGCTGGACCGTGGAGATCGCCTTGCCATGGGCCGGGATGAAGTGGCTCAGCCCCGACGGCAAGCCCGGCGCTCCGAAGGACGGCGACGTGTGGCGGATCGATCTGTCGCGCTTCAACACCTACAAGGAAGCGCCGCCCGCGAAGGATTCCGGCGGTTGGGTGCTCAGCCCGCACCGTGTCTGGGATTCGCACGTCCCCGAGTGTTTCCCGTACATCCGCTTCTCGACGGACGAAGCGCCGGCCCCGAAGCCTTGACCCGGCGCGGAGCTACTTCCGCCCCAGGCCGAACTCGCTGCCCATCCCCACGACCTTGCCGTCGCGGAACTGGACCTCGATCAGCTTCGAGCTGCCGACCCTCTTGCCGTTCTCGTCGCGCAAGGTCGCGACCTGTCGCTTCGTCCGCGCGTCGAACACGTCCGGCGTGTGGCACCAGGCGAACTTTCCATCGAGGCTGAAGTTCACCCAGCCGTGGCCGCCCACGCTCAGCGCCACCTCGGACTTCGGTGCCGGCGGCATCTGCGTGGCGTCGAAGACGAACAGCTTATTGCCGTCCTGGTCGCTGATCCAGAGCTCGCTCTCGTCGGGCGTCAGCGCCGCGCCGTGGGTCCGGTGCGCGATCGGCGCGTCCCCCGCGAGCACCCGGTGGATGGCCTTGCCTTTCGCCAGGTCGACGACATCGAAGCCCACGTGCTTGCCGAGACAAACGAAGGCGTGGCGTTGGCGGCGGTCGATGGTGAACGGGAAGACACCGAACTCGCCCACGTCGGGGATCGTCGCGAGCACCTGCTCCTTCACCGGATCGAGGACCGTCAACGTCGTGGTCGTGCCGAGGTACAGGCGCTTGCCGTCGAGGCCCATGATGCTGTTGTGCGCACCGGTGCCGACCTTGATGCGCCGCAGTTCCGCGCCGGTCGCGCCGTCGATCACCACGAAGCCGCCGTTGTCCGAGCTCTCCCACCAACCCGTCGGCGCGAAGACCTTGCTGCCGTCCAAGGTGACCGCCGACCGGTCGCAGCCGCCGGAATATTGACGTTCCCAGACCACCTGGTCGGTCTCGAGGTCGAATCGGCCCATCCGCCGGGCGGTCGTGCCGTAGTAGAGAGAATGCGTGGCGAGACAGCCCGTCATGCCGCGCACTCCTGCGGTGAAGTTCAGGCCCTTGTCCGCGATGCGCCGCACGAACCGGAAGCCGTCGTCGATGTCGAAGACCAGGATCCCGTTCCCGGAAGCGCTCTCGACCTGTGCTCCATCGGGTGTGGCGACGTAGAGATAGCGGCGGACCTTTCCGTCCGCTGCCCGGGCCAGACCCGCGGCGAAGAGCAACAAGGCGGCGAAGACGAGCAGGGCTTTCATGGCGCGAGCCTTTCCCCCTGCTGCTCCGGTCGTCAATGAGGCTCCACGGGGCGCGGGCTGATTGCTGCGCAATGCCTGGCGGCCCAGCATGCGGCCGGGTCCTGTCGTCGTCCGGCAGGATGCCCTCGGCCCGAAAGCTCGTCACAGCCGGCCGGGTCGAGCTGTGCCACGTGATGCGCCCCAGTGCGCCAAGGTCGTGCGTTTTGGCGCAACATCTCTCTCCGGTCCCAGGCGTCCGGTGGGTGCTTTTTCGCGTCCGGTCGCGGAATCAGGCCGTTTTCTCGAAAGAACCCCTTTGTGCCGCATCCGGCATCCAGTTTGCAGGAAGCTGGGACAACTTTCGAAAACGTATGGCTAAAGTTCTCGGCATCGATCTCGGCACCACCAACTCCTGCTTCGCCGTCATGGAAGGCGGCGAACCTCTTGTCCTGGAGAACTCCGAAGGCAAGCGGACGACCCCCTCGGTGGTCGCTTTCACCAAGTCCGGCGAGCGGGTCGTCGGCGATGCCGCCAAGCGCCAAGCGGTCACGAACTCTCGCAACACGGTGTACTCCGTGAAGAGGTTCATGGGCCGTAAGTTCGACGAGGTCGCCGAAGAGGTGAAGCGCGTGCCGTACAAGGTCGTGAAGGCCGCCAACGGCGACGCGGCCATCGAGGTCGAGGTCGACGGCAAGCCGCGCCAGTTCAGCCCGCCCGAGATCTCCGCGATCATCCTTTCCAAGCTCAAGGCCGACGCCGAGACCCGCTTGGGCGAGCCCGTCACCCAAGCGGTGATCACCGTCCCGGCCTACTTCAACGACTCGCAGCGCCAGGCCACCAAGGATGCCGGACGCATCGCCGGCCTCGAGGTCCTCCGCATCATCAACGAGCCGACCGCCGCGTCGCTGGCCTACGGCCTCGACAAGAAGAAGGACGAGAAGATCGCGGTGTACGACCTCGGCGGCGGCACATTCGACATCAGCGTGCTCGAGATCGGCGACGGCGTCTTCGAGGTGAAGGCCACCAACGGCGACACGCATCTGGGCGGCGACGATTGGGACAACGCCATCATCGACTGGATCCTGAACGAGTTCCAGCGCGAGCAGGGCATCGACCTCCGCAAGCAGCCCGACGCCCTCCAACGCATCAAGGAAGAGGCCGAGAAGGCGAAGATCGCCCTCAGCTCGTCGCAGCAGTACGACATCAGCCTGCCCTTCATCACCGCGGACGCCACCGGGCCCAAGCACATCCAGAAGAACCTCACCCGGGCGAAGCTCGAGCAGATCTGCGACACCTTGTTCGAGCGCACCATCACGCCGACCAAGGCGTGCCTCAAGGACGCCGGTCTCACGGTCGACCAGATCGACGAGCTCGTGCTCGTCGGCGGCATGACCCGCATGCCCCGTGTCGTCGAGACCGCCCGCTCGATGGTCAACAAGACCCCTCACCAAGGCGTCAACCCCGACGAGGTCGTCGCCATCGGCGCCGCCATCCAGGGCGGCGTGCTCAAGGGCGACGTCAAGGACGTGCTCCTGCTCGACGTCACCCCGCTCTCGCTCGGCATCGAGACCATGGGCGGCGTGATGACCAAGCTGATCGAGCGCAACACCACCGTCCCGACGCGCAAGTCCGAGATCTTCTCCACCGCGAGCGACAACCAGCCCGGCGTCGAGATCCAGGTGCTCCAGGGCGAGCGCCAGTTCTCCCGCGACAACAAATCGCTCGGCAAGTTCCAGCTCACCGAGATCCCGCCCGCGCCGCGCGGCGTGCCGCAGGTCGAGGTCACCTTCGACATCGACGCCAACGGCATCCTGAACGTCAGCGCCAAGGACCTCGGCACCGGCAAGGAGCAGAAGATCGTCATCACCGCCTCCAGCGGCCTCTCCAAGGACGAGGTCGAACGGATGCGCAAGGACGCCGAGGCCCACGCCGACGAGGACAAGGCCCGCCGCGAGGAGGTCGAGCTCCGCAACGAGGCCGACAACACGATCTATCGCAGCGAGAAGCTGGTGAAGGACAACGCCGACAAGCTCGGCGCGTCCAAGGCCGCCATCGAGACCGCCGTGGCCGCCGCGAAGGACGCGCTGAAGGGCGCCGACCTCGCCGCCATCAAGAGCAGCCTCGAGAAGCTCAACGAGGCCGTCCAGGGCGCCAGCGCCGACCTGTACAAGGGCGCGCAGGAGAAGGCCGAGCAGGCCAAGGCCGGCGGAACCGGGCCCGGGGCGCAGCAGGCCAAGACCGACGAGAAGAAGGGCGACGGCCCCATCATCGACGCCGAGGTCGTGGACGAGAAGAAGGCCTGAACACTTTGCCCGGCCGCGGGTGCGGCGGGCTTTGATTACGCATCAAACACAGCAGTAAACCTACAGAGACAAACACTATGGCACTTAACGTGAAACCTCTCGGCGACCGCGTCCTCGTGGAGCTCGTCGAAGAGAAGGAAACCAAAAAGGGCGGCATCATCATCCCCGATTCCGCCAAAGAAAAGCCGACCGAAGGCCTCGTGAAGGCTCTCGGCACCGGTAAGGTCGACGACGACGGCAAGAAGATCGCCTTCGAGGTCAAGATCGGTGATCGCGTGCTCGTCTCCAAGTACGGCGGCAGCGACATCAAGATCGACGGCAAAGAGTACAAGATCTTCAGCTCCGACGACCTCATCGCGATCGTCGGTTGATCCCACCCATCCTCCTCCACTTCTCAACTATCCAATAAGACTATGGCTGCAAAACAACTGTTGTTCGATGAAGTCGCCCGGCAAGAGCTGCTCCGTGGCGTCGAGATCCTCGCCAAGGCCGTGAAGGCCACCCTCGGGCCGAAGGGCCGGAACGTCGTCATCGACAAGAAATTCGGCTCCCCGACCGTCACCAAGGACGGCGTCTCCGTCGCCAAGGAGATCGAGCTGCCGAACCCCTACCAGAACATGGGCGCGCAGATGGTCCGCGAGGTCGCGAGCAAGACCAGCGACATCGCCGGCGACGGCACCACCACCGCCACCGTGCTCGCCGAGGCGATCTATCGCGAGGGCCTGAAGCACGTCACCGCCGGTGCGAACCCGATCAGCCTGCAGCGCGGCATCGCCAAGGCCGTCGAGGCCGCCACCGAGCAGCTCGCCAAGATCGCCAAGAAGGTGAAGGACAAGGAGGAGATCAAGCAGGTCGCCACCGTCTCCGCCAACTGGGACACCACCATCGGCGAGATCATCGCCGACGCGATGGACAAGGTCGGCAAGGACGGCACCATCACCGTCGAAGAGGCCAAGTCGATCGAGACCACCCTCGACGTCGTCGAGGGCATGCAGTTCGACAAGGGCTACCTCTCGCCCTACTTCGTCACCAACGCGGAGACGATGGAGTGCAAGCTGGATGACGGCTACATCCTCATCTACGAGAAGAAGATCAGCTCCCTCAAGGACCTCCTCCCGGTGCTCGAGAAGGTCGCCAAGACCGGCAAGCCCCTCCTCATCATCGCCGAAGAGGTCGAAGGCGAGGCCCTCGCGACGCTCGTCGTGAACAAGCTCCGCGGCACCATCAACGTCGTCGCCGTCAAGGCGCCCGGCTTCGGCGACCGCCGCAAGGCCATGCTCGAGGACATCGCCATCCTCACCGGCGGCAAGTGCATCACCGAGGACCTCGGCATCAAGCTCGAGAGCCTCGAGCTCAGCGACCTGGGCCGCGCCAAGAGCATCGTCGTCGAGAAGGAGAACACCACCCTCGTCGAGGGCGGCGGCAAGAGCTCCGAGATCCAGGGCCGCGTGAACCAGATCCGCCGCCAGATCGAGGAGACCACCAGCGACTACGACCGCGAGAAACTCCAGGAGCGTCTCGCCAAGCTGGCCGGCGGCGTCGCCGTCATCCACGTCGGTGCCGCGACCGAGACCGAGATGAAGGAGAAGAAGGCCCGTGTCGAGGACGCGTTGCACGCCACCCGTGCGGCCGTCGAGGAAGGCATCGTCGTCGGCGGCGGTGTCGCCCTGCTCCGCTGCATCCCCGCCATCGAGGTCCTGAAGCTGGACGACGTGGACGAGCAGACCGGCGTCGGCATCGTCAAGCGCGCCATCGAGGCCCCGCTCCGCGAGCTCGCGTTCAACGCGGGCGTCGAGGGCAGCCTCATCGTCCAAGAGGTCAAGCGCCGCAAGGGCAACGAGGGCTACAACGTCGCCACCGGAAACTACGAGGACCTCGTCAAGGCCGGCGTCGTCGACCCCAAGAAGGTCACCCGCTCCGCCCTGCAGAACGCCGCGTCCATCGCCGGCCTCCTCCTCACCACCGAGTGCCTCATCACCGAGATCCCGGAGAAGAAAGAGAAGCCGGCCGCTGATCCGCACCACGGCGGCGGCATGGACTACTGATCCACGCCCGTCCAGGCACACCCGGACGGATCCAAGCGCGGCCGCGCAAGCGGCCGCGCTTTTTTGTGCCCGCCGTCCGCGAGGTAAACTGTTGCGTCACGCCTTCGTGTCCCCACACTCCGCCGCGCCGCGCGGGGAGGTCCCTGCCGCGGCGCTCCCACGATGACTGCGATCCTCGCTCTAGAAGACGGTTCGGTGTTCCACGGCCAAGCCTTCGGCGCCCGCGCCACGGCGGCCGGCGAGGTGTGCTTCAACACCTCGATGACCGGCTACCAGGAGATCCTCACCGATCCGTCCTACAAAGGGCAGCTGGTCACGATGACCTATCCGCTCATCGGCAACTACGGCGTGAACGACCAGGACGTCGAATCGTGGGCGCCCCACGTCGCCGGGTTCGTCATCCGCGAGCTCTCGCCGGTCGTCAGCAACTGGCGCGCGGACCGCGCGCTCGGCGATTATCTTTCCCAGCACGGCATCCCCGGCATCCAGGGCATCGACACCCGTTCGCTCACCAAGAAGCTCCGCGTGCGCGGAGCGCTGAGCGGATGCTTGTCCACCGAGGGCCTGACCGCCGACGAGGCCGTCGCCCGGGCCCGCGCTTGGGGCGGCATGGCCGGACGCGACTATGTCAGCGAGGTCACCCACAAGGAGCCGTTCCTTTGGGACGCCAACGACGAACGATCCGCCGCGTTCGGTCTCACCCAGTCCCATCTTACCGCCAACCCGCGGCAGATCCGGCAACCTCTGCCGCCGGCGGACATCCCGATCGTCGCCTACGATTTCGGGATGAAATACAACATCCTCCGCCGGCTCCGACAGAAGGGCTTCCGGATCCAGGTCGTGCCCGCGCACACGCCGGCCGCCGAGGCCTTGAAGCACAAGCCCGCCGGCATCTTCCTCTCGAACGGCCCCGGCGATCCCGCGGCCCTCGGCGGCATCGTCCGCGAGGTCAGGACGCTCGTCGATTCGGGCATCCCCGTCTTCGGCATCTGCCTCGGCCACCAGATCCTCGGGCAGGCGTTCGGCGGTCGCACGTTCAAGCTCAAGTTCGGCCATCGCGGCGGCAACCAGCCGGTGAAGGACCTCGAGACCGGTCGCGTCGAGATCACCTCGCAGAACCACGGCTTCGCGGTGGACGGGGCGTCGCTGCCGTCCGATGTCGGCGTCAACCGGATCAATCTCAACGACCAGACGGTCGAGGGGCTGCGGCACCGCACGAAGCCCGTCTTCTGCGTCCAGTACCATCCGGAGGCCTCCCCCGGGCCCCACGATTCGACGCCGCTCTTCGACGAATTCCGTTCGCTCGTCCAGAAGCGTGGTTGAGTAGGACAACACCCACACAGCAAACGCTTTCCGGGAAAGCGTTTGACGGCTCTGAGCGCCGGGAGCTACACACTGTCAACCGACCTATGCCTAAGCTG
>CANGMH010000043.1 GCA_947454005.1 Verrucomicrobiota bacterium | reverse complement strand
GTTACACTTTAGGGTTACACTTCCCGCCGAAATCGGGCGGAGTTTCCGATTCATCAAAGCAGCGGCTGGAGCGGTGATCCTTTCCCTGCGAGCACTAGGGAGACGGGTGCCGTTGTGACCGGTTGTAACCCTTCTCCCTTCGTTCGAGCACGTTGCGCTTGCTGTCGCCGCTTGTCCCGGCCTCCCGCTCGCCGCACTGTCCTGCGCATGTCCGCCCCGGCTACTTTCGAGCACTTCGAGCGCGAGCTGAACCGCCTCGTCGAGCATTTCGGCAAGCACGTCGCCGAGTTCAAGAGGGCCGGCTACGACGAGGCCAATCTCCGGAAGGACTTCCTCGACCCGCTCTTCGACGCGCTGGTCTATGTGCTTTACGGCCTCACCTCGGAGGAGGTCCAGCTCGTGGAGGGCGGCCGGTGAAGACCCTCCATGACTACCAAGGGCGGCCGGTGCGCCTGACCGATGAGCGCTTGGCCCACATCCTCGAGCACCCGGAGATGGCAGAGTTGGAGGCGGGGTTGTCCGAGACGTTGGAGCATCCGTCGCTTGTCGTGCAGTCCCGCAGCGACCCGACCGCGGAATTGAGCTACCGCTACTACCTTGGCACACGGGTAGGCGACAAATGGCTGTGCGTAGTGGTAAAGTATTCGGCAGACGATGCCTTCGTGCTGACGGCATACCTGACGGACAAACCGAAGAAAGGGGAACAACTATGGCCGACAAAGTGAAAGTTTGGTTCGACGCCGAGGGCGACTTCCTGGAGGTCCGCTTCTCGGAGGCGGCGGGCTACATGAAGGAGACCGACAACGACGCCGTGATGGAGCGGGTGGACGATCACGGCAAGGTGATCGGATTCTCCATCATGCAGGTGAGCAAGCTGTCCCGGCAGAGCCCGTTGGAGGCGGTGCTGCTGCCGGCGCTCAATTGAAAGGCGGACATCGGCGGACAAGCCGCCTGACCACCCCATGATGGCCAATCCTGCCATTGGCTGGACCCGACAGCGGAGCGGTCTTGACGGGATGCGACGGCATCACCGGCAAGGGTTGCGTCCCGGCATCGAGCAGGACACGCAGCTCATGCCGTGGCTCATCGCCGATTCCGTGCTCTTCGAGGCAAGCCGGTTCCTCGGCGAGTCCCTCCCCACCGGATGGGCCGACTGGCTCGATGCCCGCGCGGAACGTTGCTACGCGAAGCACGCCCACTTCCGCCGCCTTGTGCGCCGCGAGGGCGCGACCGGCCGTGGGTATCTGTTCCGCTTCTTCCGGCACTGGCTCGCCGGCCGTCTCCGGCGCGAGCGGTCCGACCTCTTCCGCCGTCTGCCCAAAGAATATGGCGTCGGCGCACCGTTGCGTTAGATGGCGAGCACAACCACCAGCACGAGGGCGGAGGTAACGTGCAGGAGGTCGGGGCCGCGCGTGCTGATGTTCGGTGCTGAGCCGTTCGGCTAGTTCCCGAAGATGAATTCCACGTCCGGCCACCATGTGAGCCGGCGGCGGTCGTTCGTCAGGTGTTTCCAGCCGCGTTCGGCGGCTTGGGCGCGGATGAAGAAGTCGGGCAACGGAGCGAGTTGTTTGCGGGGTGTGCGCGCAAATACCCGGCCGGCGTGCCACGCATCGTCCGCGGTCGCTTCCACGACGGTGATCCCTCGCAGGTCTTGGGCGATGGCTTCCCGGGTCCGTCCTCCTGCGGCCAGTTCCGCCAGCGTGACCACGCTCACGGCGACTTCGTCCTCTTCCAAGGCTTGTATCACCGCCACCGCGGACGTCTTATGGTCCGGGTGGTCTTCATCGAGCCAAGCGACGACGGTCGAAGTGTCGATGAGGATCATCCCCCGCGCGTCAGTTTGAGCAGGTTTGCCCCGGAGATAGGTCCATCCCACGTGCCCGCGCGGCTGCGGACAAATGCTTCGGCCTCCGCCCGGGTCATCCGCCGCTTCACCGGGCGAAGCGTCACCGAACCGTCAGGATGCTTCTCGACCTGCACCTCGGGCTTGCGGGGCAGGAAACGCCCCAAGGCATAGCGGCCTTTCTCGTCACTTTTGAGCGTCGCAGTCATGCCGCAAGCAGAGGGTGGGACGGTCCCACCGTCAAGCCCGGTCGGGATCCGGTCGGCCGGGGCGGAGGCTGACCCGTCAACGTGCTGTTCGACCCGCACCAGGGACACGCCGGGCAAGAATCGACCCAGCGCGTAGCGGCCTCGGCTGTCAACTTTGAGCATCACCGACATGTTCTCAGATTGCCGGCACCCGTAGGCCGGCGGTCTTGGCGAGCGACCCTTGGCGGGTGTCGAACGTCAGGAAATCCTTCGCACCCAGCACGAGGGCGGAGGCGACATGCAGGATGTCGAGGCTCCGGGTGCCGATGGTTTCCGAGTGCCCCCCGCTGAGGCGTTCGGCTTCGAGCAGCACTTCGGGCCAAGACGGTTCCGCGTAGGCGAACACGTCGGCGGCGATGTCCGAGAGCATGGCTTGGATGGCCAGTTCGCGTTGCTCCGGTGTGATCTCTTTCCGGAACACGCGAAGCCGGAGAGCATTCCGGAATTCCAAGCGATGAAGCCCGGTGAAAGGCAGCGGAGCGCGGGGGCGCTGGAGCCACGCCACTACCCGCCCGGTGTGCGCGTCGGGTGCGTGCAGGGAGCACAAGAAGGCGGTGTCGGCGTAGGTGGTCATCGGTCGCCCCGTTCTTGTGCGAGGAGTTCGGTGGCGGTGTCCGCCAGTTCCCTGTCGCCGTAGATGGCTTTCAGCCGGGCGGCGAAGTCGGGCCGCGCCAACGCCTTCGCCTTGCGGGCCGGGCGGCTCAACATGGCCACGGGCTTGCCCCGCCGCTGGATCTCGACGCGTTCGCCGGACGTGACCCAAGCGAGGACCGTGTTGGTGTCGTGCTTGAGTTCGCGGATGCTCGCCGTCTTCATGGGTGACACAATGAGGTGACACATGCTCGGAGTCAATCGACGGGCGCTGGCGCGGCAGGGAGCCCGGCCCCGACGGCTTCTCGATGCACCGGTCCTGCCCTTCGGGCCGTAACCCGCCCGGTCGCTGGCGCCCGGACGTGTCCCCGTGGAACGGTCGGCGGTCGACGAGGGAGAATCTCCTTGCCGGGAACTTCCACTAGTCCGTAGTAGCTGCCCCGGTTGGAGCCGAGGCCGCTTCTCGTCCCCGCGGTCGCCCCGATAGCTCAAATGGATAGAGCAGTCGTTTCCTAAACGACATATCCAGGTTCAATTCCTGGTCGGGGCACCAACCCACCGCAGCGTCGCGCCGGGATCCCAGACGGCTTCTTGTTGGAACAGGCTCGCCCATTCCTTCACGGCCTGGCGGTCGCGCCAGGTCCCGCCTCTCAACTCGTAGCGGCCGCTGGCCAATCGCAGCAGACGCGCTTCGCCGATACGCACGATCTCTTCGGCCCCGAAGTCGGGGCTCCTACGGAACAGCAGGTTCAACATCATGGGCGTGATCCTAGCCGCGGGGGTAGGACATCCGCGGGGGACGGGTACGATCCGGTCGACCGCGGTCAGGCGGGGGCGCCGCCCTGCAGCTGGCGCAGCACCACCGCCTGCCCGATGGCGGAGAGCGGGCCCGAGGCCACGATCCTCATGCGGTCGGCGAAGCCCAGCACCTGTGCGGCCAGCGCGTACGCTTCGCTGAGCGGTGGCTCCGCTGCGAGGACGACCGGGCGTCCGTCGCGGGACAATCCTGCGAGCTCCGCGCCGATGAGCAATCCGCTGAGGAAACCGGCGTTCGAGGCGGGACTCCGCTGGTCCAGGACCTGTCGCGTCCTCGCCTGGAACAGCATCGCGGTCAGATGACCTCCGCGCGCCGCATCGACCCCTTCGACGAAGCCTTCCCGGTCGGTCGGAGCCGTGGCGTCGGTGGTGTGGCGCAGCACGCTGTGGCGGGTGAGCACGTCGAACAACTCGCCGGTCATCCATGTGGTCAGTCCGGTGACCGCTCCGCCGCGGACGTCCAGGTGCTTGGAATGCGTGCCCGGCAACAGGAAGGTCGCTTCTCTCGGCATCTCCGCGCCGAGCGAGGACGCCAGCCCCAGCGCCTGTGTCTCCTCGCCGCGCATGATGTCGTGTTCGCCGCGGACACCGGAGATCAGGTGGACCCGTCCATCGAGGCAGCACGAGACGACGCCGTGTCCATCGAGCGCGAACGGCAGACGTGCGTACGGCAGCTCGCGCCATCCGATGGTCGAACTCGCCATGCCCGAGACGACCACGGGGATGTCGGCCGGTGCGCCCAACCGGTCGAGCCCGCGGGCCAAGGTCTCGCGGAACATCGCCACGCGATCGCCGCCGGCCGCGGCCAGTTTCGCCGCGCCTTCGTCGGTGCGGACCTCGGCGACATCGTCCGAGCCGCCGGCCCAGCGCAGGCGGAAGTTCGTCGTCCCCCAATCGCAGCTCACGAATCGCATGTCAGGGATGTGCCCGCGCCCATTCCAACCCCGGCCGGTCCACGCGGAACCGGACCAACCGCATGGTCTTCGCCTCCGTGACATACGCGGTGCGTCCGTCGTCGCCGCCGAAGCAGATGTTCGTCGGGTGCTCCCCGAGCACGTCGATCTCGCGGAGCACATCGCCCTTGGGGGAGACCTTCACCACCGTGCCTTTGCCGGGACGGGTGATGTAGAGGTCCCCGTCCACGTCGCAGCGCATGCCGTCGAAGCCGTGGTCCTCGAACCGGCGGAGCAGGCGCTTGCCCTTGAGCGAGCCGTCCGCCGCGCGGTCGAAGGCCCACAGGTTCCGCTGCACGCTCTCGTTCACGTAGACGGTCCTGCCGTCGGGGCTGACCTCGATGCCGTTGGTCGTTCCCATGCCCGAGGCCTCGCGATGCGTCTTGCCGTCGGTGCCGATCCGCCAGAGCTGCCCGGTGCCGTGCTTCCAATCGGGGTCGCTGGCGTAGAGCGTGCCGTCCGTCGCGATGGCCAGGTCGTTGGGCTGGTTCATGGCGTCGTCGTGGGCGAAGACGGTCGCCGCGCGGGTCTTCATGTCGACGCGGAAGACGTTGTGCCCGGTGTAATCGGCGATGAACATCGTCCCGGCCGCATCGAACCGGATCCCGTTGCCGGCGCTCTTCTCGGGCAAGGCCAGGAACAGCTCGGCACGTCCGTCCGGCGCAACGCGCGCGATGTTGCGCGCCTCGCGGAAGCTGACGCAGTAGATGTTCCCGGCGCGGTCGCAGGCGGGTCCTTCGATGCCGCCGGTGAAATCGCCGGAGGTCAGCGCGGTGGAGACGAAGAGCCGTTCGGCCGCCGAGGCGATCGGCAATCCGATGGAGAGCACCGCGGCGAGGCCGGCGGCAAGGCGGAGCGAGGTCACGCGCATTGGTTAGCAGGTCGGTGGCGGAGGTCACGCCGGGATCCGGCGCCGCGGATCGCGGAGGTCGCCGGCCGGGATCGCATCCGGATCAACCTAACGCTTCCTGCCTGCCGGACCGCGTGGCAGGTTCCAGCAAATCCAACGAGATGAGGAACTGGCACATCAGCATGGTTCTCTTGATCGGGTCGCTGCTGCGCGCGGGCGCGGCCGGTCCGAAGGCTCCGCATTGGGCGTTCCAGCCGGTCCGCGACCCCGTGTCGCCCGTGGTCGCGGACACCTCGTGGAGCCGGACGCGCCTCGACGTCTTCGTTCTGGCGGGTCTCGAAGCCGACCACCGGAAACCCAAGCCTGCCGCCGATCGCCGCGCGCTGCTCCGCCGCGCCACGTTCGATCTCACCGGGCTCCCGCCGACGGCGGCCGAGACCGATGCCTTCGTCGCCGATCCGTCGCCGGATGCCTTCGCCAAGGTGGTGGACCGCCTGCTCGGTTCCTCGGCCTACGGCGAGCGCTGGGGCCGACATTGGCTCGACGTCGTCCGCTACGCCGACACGGCGGGCGAGACCGCGGATTATCCGGTGCCCGTCGCGTGGCGCTACCGCAACTACGTCATCGATTCCTTCAACGCCGACAAGCCGTACGACGAGTTCCTCCGCGAGCAGATCGCCGGCGACATCCTGGCCAAGGACGGTCCCCGCTCGCGCTACGCCGAACGCGTCACCGCGACGGGCTTTTTGGCGATCTCGCGGCGCTTCGGGTTCGATTCGGAGAACTACCACCACCTCACGCTCCAGGACACCATCGACACCATCGGGCAGAGCGTGCTGGGGCTGACGCTCGGCTGCGCGCGGTGCCACGACCACAAGTTCGATCCGGTGCCGATGCGCGACTACTACGCGCTCTACGGCATCTTCGAGAGCACGCGCTACGCGTTCCCCGGTTCCGAGCAGAAACAACGGAGCCGCGCTCTTGTGCCGTTGTCGCCGCCCGAGGAATCGCGTCCAAAGTGGCGCGCGTTCGAGGAGCGGGTCGCTTCGCTGGTGGCCGTGGTGGAGCGGGCCAAGATGTCGCCGCCGTCCGCCGTGCTCCGGTCGTTGGACGAGATGGACGGCGACTTCGAGATGCAGGCGCCCGCTGCCGGCGGCAGCAAGGGCGTGCTCGTGCCGCCTTGGGTCTACGACGGCGCGATCGCGGTCACCACGGAGGCGCAGAGCCCGTTCAAGAACCTCTTCCCGCTCGGCAAGGTCGGCGCGAGCGTCGCCGCCGGCACCGGGAGCTATCGGTTGGTCCAATCGTTGCCGGCCAAGCTCGCGTCGCTTCCCGGTGAGAAGCTGGAGGTGAACCTCGATTTCCGGACCGAGGCCGCTCCTGCGGGACCGGAGCAGCCGCACGTCTTCTGGATCGGCCCGCTCGCGTCCGCGGCCGCCGGGGCCGGCCATGTGGTCGAGGTCCTGGTCTCGTCGGAGGGAGCGTCGCTGCGGATCGGCGACCGGACCGAACCGCTGCGCGCGCTGAAGCCGAAGGAATGGCACAACCTGCAGCTCACCATCGATCCCGCTGCCGGCACGGTGTCGGGCCGGATCGGTCGGCCCGGGGACGTCACCGAGATCGCGTCGCGGCGCCTCGCGGCGGATGCGGCGCGCGGTCTGGGATGCGTCGGGATCGAGGGGCCGCGACCGGAGGCGTCGCCGCATTGCGCGTTGGCATGGGACAACCTCGGTGCGCAGACCGCACCGATCGCGCCGGTGTCCACCACGTTTCCCACGGCGACCGATGGTGATATAAGCCAGGCTCCGGTCGATACCGTCGATACGGTCGATGCGGTCGAGCTCAAAGCCGAAGGCGAGCGGGCGCGGAAAGAGCTCGAGACGTTGCTGGCCGACGGGCCGTTCGAGCTGGCCTACGCGGTGAGCGAAGGCACGCCGCGCGATGCGCGCATCCAGCTCCGCGGCGAGCCGGATCGTCCCGGCGACACGGTTCCGCGCGGCGCGCTTGCCGTGCTCGGCGGAGGAGCGTTCGCGTCCGGCGACGGTGCCCCGATGGGCAGCGGACGCTTGGAACTTGCCCGGTGGCTGACGCGTCCGGAGAACCCGCTCACCGCGCGGGTGATGGTCAACCGCATCTGGCGATACCACTTCGGCGAAGGTCTCGTGCGCACGCCCAACGATTTCGGGATCCGTGGCCGCCCGCCGACGCATCCGGAACTGCTCGACCATCTGGCGACGGCCTTCGTGAAGAGCGGTTGGTCGATCAAGGCGATGCACCGGCTCATCATGGCGAGCGCCGTTTACCAGCAGCAGAGCCGGTCCACGGCCGCCGTCGGTGCGCCGAAGGCGACCGGCACCCCTGCGGCGGACGATTGTCCGGTCGCGCCTTCCACTTCGTCTTCCCGCTCACCGACCGATGGCGTGGCGGAGGGCGGCGGGGACGATCTGTCGCCGTTCCCGCGGCGTCGTCTCGGTGCCGAGGAGACGCGCGACGCGATCCTCAAGGCCTGCGGGACGCTCGACCTTTCGCCCGGCCTCGGACATCCGTTCCCCGCGCCGACCTCGTGGGGCTTCACGCAGCACGGTCCCTTCAACGCCGTCTACGAACACGGCCGCCGCAGCGTCTATCTGATGACGCAGCGGATCCGGCGGCATCCGTTCCTGGCGCTGTTCGACGGCGCGGATCCGAACGCCAGCACCGCGGAGCGCCGGACCACGACCGTCCCGACGCAGGCGCTGTTCTTCCTCAACGACCCGTTCGTCCACGCGAACTCGCGTCAGCTCGCGGACCGGACGCTGGCGGCCGTCGCGGACGAGCCCCGGCATGTCGTCGCCGTCTACCGGTCGGTGCTCGGCCGGGATCCCGACGCCACGGAGCGCAGCGAGGGCGCGGAGTTCCTCGCGGCCTACCGGGCCGGGACCATCGCGGCCGGCAAGGGCGATGCGTCCGCCGAAGCGCTGGCCGCGCTCGTCCGCGTGCTGGCCGGCAGCAACGAGTTCCTCACGGTCGATTGATCGCGCCATGAAAACGTATCCCGCCTTCGCTCCTTCCCGCCGCGGATTCCTGCGGTCGCTCGTCGGCGGGTCCGCGATGTTCCCCGGGCTCGTCGCCGAGCTCCTGGCGCAGGACGGCGGGGCGGCCGCTGCGACGGATCCGCTGCTGCCGCGCGCGCCGCACTTCGCTCCCAAGGCGAAGCGCGTGATCTTCCTCTACATGAGCGGCGGCGTCTCGCACGTCGACTCGTGGGACCCGAAGCCGAGGCTCTTCGCGGACGCGGGCAAGACCGTGGCGGTGGACGAGTTCCAGGGACGCAAGGGCGACTTCAAGATGTTCGCCAAGCGGCCGCAGTGGGATTTCGCGCCGCACGGACGCTGCGGCACGGAGGTCAGCGCCCTGTTCCCGCACATGGCCGGCTGCGTGGACGACCTCTGCGTCATCCGCTCGATGCGGTCGGACCACACGAACCACTACGAGGCGACGCTCGGCATGCACACCGGGTCGTTCACCTTCGGCCGGCCGAGCATCGGCTCGTGGGTCAGCTACGGTCTCGGAACGGAGAACCGCAACCTCCCGTCCTTCGTGGTCATCGCGCCCAAGACGCCCTACGCCGGCGGCCAGGTCTGGGCGAGCGATTTCCTGCCTGGCGCGCACCAGGGCACGCTCGTGGTGCCGGGAGCGGAACCGGTCGCCAACCTCCGGCGCCGTGCTTCCAGCGGGATTCTGCAGGAGCTGGAGCTCGGGGCGATGGCGGCGATGGACCGCCGGCATCTCGCGCGCCGCGCCGGCGATCCGCTGCTCGAGGCGCGCATGAAGTCCTTCGAGACCGCCTTCGGGATGCAGATGGAGCTGCCCGACGTCTTCGACCTGTCCCGCGAGAGCGACGCCACGCTCGCGCTCTACGGCCTGGAACGGGGCAGCACCAAGGGCTTCGCCTGGCAATGCCTCGTCGCCCGACGGCTCGCGGAACGCGGCGTCCGCTTCGTCGAGCTGATCGACGTCGGGTCGTCGGACAACTGGGACGCCCACGGCGACATGATGACGCACGTGCCGCTCGCCAAGAACGTGGACCAGGCCGTCGCGGGGCTGCTTCGCGACCTCAAGCAACGCGGCATGCTGGACGACACGCTCGTCGTGTGGACCACCGAGTTCGGCCGCACGCCTTTCAACGCCACCGCCGACCACAAGGGCCGCGAGCATCACCACTGGGTCTTCTCCTCGTGGCTCGCCGGCGCCGGCGTCCGGGCCGGCACGGTGTACGGGGCGTCCGACGACCACGGCATCCGCGTCGGACGCGACGAGGTCCACGTGCACGACTTCCACGCGACGATCCTCCATCTCATGGGGCTCGACCACGAACGCCACACCTATCGCCACACCGGCCGCGACTACCGGCTCACCGACGTGGCCGGCCAGGTCGTCAAAGGCATCCTCGCTTAAACCGGAGCCCGCCCCAGCCCGCATCCCCGATGAAGCTCGCCGTTCTCCTCGTCCTTTCCGCGCTGAACTGCGCTTCCGTCGCGGCCGCGTCCCTGCCGTCCGACCACGCCGAGCGCCTGGCCCGCGGCCTCGGGACCTTCCGGACCCAGGTGCGTCCGCTGCTCACGGTGCATTGTCTGAAGTGCCATGGCGGCGAGCAGACCAAGGGGGATCTGGATCTCGCCGCGCGTGAAGGGTTGGTCAAAGGCGGCGCCGAAGGACCGGTCGTCACCCTGTACGATTCCCGGTCGAGCCGGTTGCTCCAGCTGGTCTCGCACGCCAAGGAGCCGCACATGCCGTCCAAGGCCGACAAGCTGCCGGACGACGCGGTCCGCACGCTCGCCGCTTGGATCGACGACGGAGCGCCGTACGACGCGCCGCTGGTCGAAGGCAAGGCGCCGGCCAAGAAGGACCGCGGAAGCGTCACCGCGGGCGACCGCGACTGGTGGGCGTTCCGTCCGCTCCGTCCGCCCGCGGTCGCCGTCGACGCCCGACCCCGCGGCGGACGCGGCAACGCCGTGGACGTGGTCGCGGCCGGCAAGGAGCGCGGCACGAAGCCCGTCCCGTCGGCGGACCGACGGACCTTGATCCGCCGCGCGTCGTTCGATCTCCTCGGGCTGCCGCCGACGCCGGAGGAGGTCGAGGCCTTCGAGCGCGACCGTTCCTCCGGCGCGTGGACGAAGGTGGTGGACCGTCTGCTCGGAAGCCCGCGGCACGGCGAGCGTTGGGCGCGCCACTGGCTGGACGTCGCGCGCTTCGCCGAGAGCTCGGGCTTCGAGCACGATTATGACCGGCCCGGCGCGTACCACTTCCGGGACTTCGTCATCAAGGCGCTGAACTCGGACATGCCGTACGACCAGTTCGTGCGCTGGCAGATCGCCGGCGACGAGTTCGCGCCCGAGGACCCGCTCGCGTTGATGGCGACAGGATTCCTCGGTGCCGGTGTCTTCCCCACGCAGATCACCGCCAACGAGGTCGAGCGCACCCGCTACGACGCGCTGGACGACATGCTCGCCACGACGGGCACGGCGATGCTCGGGCTCACCATCGGCTGCGCGCGCTGCCACGACCACAAGTTCGATCCGATCCCGACGCGCGACTACTACCGGATGCTCTCCACCTTCACCACGACCGTGCGCAGCGAGCTGGAGCTTGACCTCCAGCCGGACGTCACGCGACGGGCGAAGCTCGGCTTCGACGAGGCCCACGCACCGTTCGTCGCCGCCGAGAAGGCGTACGAAGAGCGCGAGCTGCCCGCGAAGTTCGAGGCCTGGAAGGCGTCCGGCGCCGCGAAGATGCCGGCCCCGCGCTGGGAGCTGCTCGAACCGGTCGCGCTGACGTCGAAGGTGGGGACGACCTTCCGCAAGCTCGACGACGGGTCGTATCTCGCCGAAGGGAAGAACGGCGATGAGGACACCTACACCTTCGTCGCCGTCTCGCGGACCTCCGATATACGCGCGATCCGTGTGGAGGCGCTCGCGCATCCCAGCTTGCCGCAAGGCGGCCCCGGGCGCGCCGACAACGGGAACATCGGGCTCAGCCGCGTCCGCGTGTTCGTCTCGCCGGCGGCCGGAGGGGAGACCAACGAGATCAAGCTCGTCCGGGCCCGCGCCACCTTCCAGCAGAACGCCGCCTCGTTGTCCGCGGCCTCCGCCATCGACGACGACCCGAAGACCGGTTGGGCGGTGGACCCGAGGTTCGGCAAGGACCACGCGGCGGTGTTCGACCTGGAGCGGTCGGTGGGATCCGACGGCGGCACGCGCTTCGAGATCCGGCTCGAGTTCGCGCTCAACACGCGCCACAACATCGGACGTCCGCGGATCTCGGTGACCACCGCTCCCGATGCGGCTCCCGACGATGGGGCGCTGCCCGGCGACGTTGCGGCGGCGTTCGTCAAGCTGCGCGGGCCCGGCACATCGCGGGCCGCGCTCAACGCCACCGAACACACCGCGCTCCTGGGGTGGTGGAAGCATTCGGATCCTGGCTGGCGCGCGGTCCACGAAGCGGTCGAGGACCATTCGCGCCGGGCGCCGAAGCCCGCGCTCACCAAGGTGCTGGTCTGCGCCGAGGGCTATCCGGCGGTCCGGATGCACACGCAGGGCGGCGATTTCCTGCCCGAGACCCACTTCCTGCAACGCGGCAGCACCGACCTGAAGCGCGGGGTGGCCACGCCGGGGTTCCTCCAGGTCGTCGGACGCGGCGCCGATCCGGATGCCCGTTGGGCGTTCCAGCCGCCGGCCGGCGCGCGCTTCTCGGGACGGCGACGCACCTTGGCCAACTGGATGACCGACGCCGACGCCGGGGCCGGACATCTGCTCGCCCGCGTGATCGTGAACCGGCTCTGGCAGCACCACTTCGGAGAAGGTCTCGTCGCGACCCCGAACGATCTCGGCGTCCAGGGCGCGAAGCCGTCCCATCCCGAGCTGCTCGATTGGCTTGCCTCTGAGCTCATCCGCGGCTGCTGGCGGCTCAAGCCCATCCACCGGCTCATGATGGAGAGCGCGCTCTACCAGCAGGCGCCGGCGCGGGTCCCGGCGACCGGCGGACGTCCGGCCGGGAAATCAGGGTCGATGAAGACCGACTCGACCGGGAAGCCTCCTGGCCGGATCCCGATGCGGCTGTCGGCGGAGGCGATCCGCGACACGTTGCTCTGCGTCTCGGGCGTCCTCGAGACGAACATGTACGGTCCGGGCACGCTCGACCAAGCCAGCCGCCGCCGAAGCATCTACTTCACCGTGAAGCGCAGCCAGATGGTCCCGGCCATGCAGGCCTTCGACGCGCCGGAACCGCTCTCCAGCCAAGGTTCGCGCCAGGCCACGACCGTGGCGCCGCAGGCCCTGATGCTGATGAACAGCCCGCAGGTCCGGTCGTGGGCCGAGGCCTTCGCGCGGAGGTTCGCGCCCGATCCCGGCACGTCGCCGCCCGATGCCGTCCGCCGAGCCTACGCGCTCGCGCTGAACCGGCTGCCCACCAAACCCGAGGCCGACGATGCCGTCGCCTTCATCCGGCAGCAGACGGACCGCCACCGGGCCGCGCAGAAACCGGATCCCGGCGCGGCGGCGTTCGCCGATTTCGCCCAGGTCGTGCTCGGCCTCAACGAGACCATCTATGTGGAATGACCCTTCGCTGATCGACCGTCGCCAGATGCTCCGCCGCGCCGGCGCGGGTGCCGGCATGCTCGCGCTGGCGGGACTTTTCCAAGACTCGGGATTGTTGCTGCCGTCGGCGTCGGCCGCGGTCTCGGGAGATCCGCTCATCGCGCGACCGCCCCATTTCCCGGCCCGCGCCAAGTCGGTGATCTGGCTGTTCATGAACGGCGGTCCCAGCCAGGTCGACACCTGGGACCACAAGCCGGAGCTGGACAAGTGCGACGGGAAAGAGCTGCCCGGCTTCGACAAGAACACGGGGTTCTTCACCGGATCGGTCGGGCCGCTGATGAGGTCGCCGTTCGATTGGGCGCGCCACGGCCGGAGCGGCACCTGGGTGAGCAGCCTGTTCCCCCACCTCGCGAGGCACGTGGACAAGATGGCCTTCCTCCACTCCTGCCACACCGAGTCGAACAACCACAGCCCCGCGCTGTTCATGGCGAACACGGGCTCGACCCGGATGGGCTTCCCCTGCGTGGGGTCGTGGGCGACCTACGGTCTCGGCAGCGAGAGCCGCGACCTGCCGTCGTTCGTGGTGATGAGCGATCCGCTCGACCGCGGATTGCCCAAGGGCCACGCGAGCAACTGGGGCGCGGGCTTCTTGCCCAGCGTCTACCAAGGCACCTGGCTGCGGCCCAAGGGCGAGCCCATCGACAACCTCCGTCCGGTCGCCGGCATGGGGGACGCCGCGCAGCGCGCGCAGCTCGACCTGCTCGCGCGCCTCAACCGCGGCCGCCTCGGGCATTCGCCGCTCGACGGCGAGTTCGACGCGCGCATCCAGAGCTTCGAGCTCGCCTACCGGATGCAGACCGCCGCGCCCGAGGCCTTCGACATCGGACGCGAACCGGCGATGGTCCAGCGCCTCTACGGTCTCGACCAACCGCACTGCAAACACTTCGCCGCGCAGTGCCTCATGGCCCGCCGGATGGTCGAACGCGGCGTGCGGTTCGTGCAGATCTACTCGGGCGGCATGGACAACCAGCGCAGCTGGGACGGCCACGAGGACATCGTGGGCAACCACGGCGGGTTCGCCCGCGAGACCGACCAACCGGTCGCCGGCCTGCTCGCCGACCTGGAGCAGCGCGGGTTGCTCGACGAGACGTTGGTGATCTGGGGCGGCGAGTTCGGACGCTTGCCGGTGTCGCAGAAGGGCGGCAAGCCGGGCCGCGACCACAACCCCCACGCGTTCACCTACTGGATGGCCGGCGGCGGCGCGAAGGGCGGCGTCCACCACGGCGCCACCGACGAGCTCGGCCACAAGGCGGTCGTCGACAAGGTGAGCTTCAACGATCTCCACGCGACCGTGCTGCACCTGCTGGGCTTCGACCACGAGCGCCTCACCTATCTGCACAACGGGCGCAGATTCCGTCTCACCGATGTCGCCGGCGAGGTGGTGAAGAGCATCCTCGCCTGAGCAGGCCGGTGGGCGGTGCCCGTCCGGTCAACCGCGCAACGACCGCCAGGGTTCCTCGCCGCTGACATCCACGGCGAACGGCCCGGTGAACACCGCCGGCGACAGCACCGCCAGGATGACGGCGTCCTCGGCGGTCGGGTTGAACGTCGCGTGGACCACTCCTTTGGGGATGTGGGCGACCTCGCCCGGCTTGAGCACGCGATGCTCGCGCTCCACCCATTGCTCGACCTCGCCCTCGAGCACATAGATCACCTCCTCCAGCTCCGGATGCGTGTGGAAGCCGTGGCCTTCGCCCGCCGGCAGGGTCGCGCGGCAGATCTGGATGTCCTTCGCGCCGCAGACCTCGGCGTGGCAGAGCCAATGGTTGGTGCGGCCCTTGTGCTCTTCTTTCAGGGCCTCGGCGGTGGTGATGAATCGGGGCGAGGTGTTGCTCATGGCGAAGGGCTTCCTCACTACCGCAGATCCGATGCCGAAGTCGACCGGTGATTCCCGGTCGCAACTCCGGAACCCGCCGAAAGAGGTAGAAGCGTTCCGGGATATCCGGGAGAACCAGCGGTCCGTGGGGAAGGGAACCCCCGGATGTCTTCGACGCACCGCGAGCGTTTCGGACGGCCGCGGCAGGGAAAGCGGTTTGACACCGAAGAGCCGCCGACTAACGTGGCTCGGTAACCGGACTGAATCAGTCTGGTTCACGAACAGAACCCCGAGATGCAAGTCACCCGCGCCAGCGAATACGCCATGCTCGGCCTTCTCGCCCTCACCCGGCGAGGCCCGGCCGAGGTCGCGATGCTGGACGTGATCGCCCGCGAAGAGGGCGTGCCCGTGAGCTTCCTCGGCAAGATCTTCCAGAGCCTCGCCCGCGCCGGTCTGGTGAAATCCACACGGGGAACCGGTGGAGGCTTCGTGCTGGCCCGTTCCCCGGGGCTGATCACCGCGCTCGAGGTCATCGAGGCCGTCGAAGGCCCGGTGGCGCTGACCCGTTGCCTCGACGAGGAGGCCGGCTGCGAGCATGCAGGGGGATGCGCGTTGTGCAGCTTGTTCTCCGAGGCGCAGGACAAGGTGAAAGAAGTCTTCGCCGGCGCCACCGTGGCCCAGCTCGCCGGTCGGCACATCCCTGCCGGTCTCGTGAAAGATGCCCAGGCCCGCTCCCGCGCGCCGATCGTCTTCCGTCCGCGGAAGACCACCGCGACCCCGCCCCGGGTGGCCGCGGCCATTTGAACTTCCCTCCCACGTACCCCGAACTTCCAACAGATCTGGACCTATGAGCGATACCTACACCCTCTACAACCCGACGGTCATGGAACACTTCATGAACCCCCGCAACATGGGCGACATCAAGGACGCCGACGGCGTGGGCGAGGTCGGCGCGGCCGCCTGCGGCGACATCATGAAGATCTCCCTCAAGATCAAGGACGGCAAGATCGAGGACGCCCGCTTCAAGACCTTCGGCTGCGGCTCGGCGATCGCCAGCTCCAGCATGGCCACCGAGCTCATCAAGGGCCGGACCATCGCCGAGGCGATGGACTTCTCGAACCAGGAGGTCGTGGACGCCCTCGGCGGCCTGCCCCCGGTGAAGATCCATTGCTCCGTGCTCGCCGAAGAAGCGCTCAAGGCCGCGCTGGAGGACTACGTGAAGAAGCACCCCGAGGCCGCTGCCAAAGCAGGACAGGCGCAGACCGTCGCGGCCTGAGCCGTGCCGATCCCACGGATCCCTGCGGCTGGAAGGTCCGCGCCTTCCCGTCGCAGGATTTTTTGTCGCTTGCCCCGCTGACCCTTCCGAAAAATGGAATCCGCCGCCCAGATCATCGCCATCGGTCCTTTCTCCCAGAAGGTCCTGGACGGCCTGGAATATCCCGCGTCCGACTACGCCAAGGTCCGGGAAGGCGCGACCGTCGTGACCAACGTGTTCGTCGCCCTGAACCCGGAGGAGAGCTTCGATCTCGCGGCGGCCTTCGGGGTGGGGGCCATGGACCTGGGCCGGCACGAGCTCGACCCGCGGTCGGCCAACCTGCAGGTGTTGGACGAGGTGTTCGGGGACGAGACCGTGCGCGGTTTCATCCTGCTCCGCGAAAACGGCTTCCGTTTCTATTTCCTGCCCAACGCCTGACGACGACCGTCACCGACCTATGCGCCACGTTTTTCTCGACCATCAATCCAGCACGCCGGTGCTGCCCGAAGTCTTCGACGCGATGAGGCCGTTCTTCACCGAGGCCTTCGGCAACCCGTCGTCGCTCCACCAGCACGGGTTGCGCGTCCGTGATGCCCTGAAGAAGGCCCGTCAGCAGATGGCGACGCTGATCGGAGCCGACAGCGAGGAGGAGATCTTCTTCACCTCCGACGGCACGGAGTCCGCCAACCTCGCGATCAAGGGCGTGGCCTACGCGAACGAGCGCAAGGGCAAGCACCTCGTCATCTCCGCGACCGAGCATCCGAGCGTCATCAATTCCATCGAGTTCCTCGAGAAGCAGGGCTGGACCTGCACCCGCGTCGGCGTCGATGCCGAGGGCGTGCTGAAGCTCGACGAGCTCCGCGCCGCCATCACGCCGCAGACCGTCCTCGTGGCCGTCCACCATGTGAACCACGACATCGGCACGATCCAACCGATGCGCGAGGTCGGCAAGGTCTGCGCCGAGAAGGGCGTGCCGCTCTACGTCGATTGCGAGGCCAGCGCCGGTTGGCTGCCGATCGACGTGAAGGAGTTCGGCGCGGCGCTGGTGAGCTTCTCTCCCCACCGTTTCTACGGGCCGAAAGGCGTCGGCGTGCTCTACCGCAACAAGAAGGCCCGCATCGTCTCGATGATGCACGGCGGCGTGCAGGAAGGCGGCCGCCGCGCCGGCACCGAGAACGTCCCCGCCATCGTCGGAGGCGGCGTGGCCGCCGAGATCGCGCTGACCGAGCTGCCGAAGCGCATCGCCCACACCGCGCATCTGCAGAAGCGCCTGTGGGACGGCCTGAGGTCGAAGGTCACCTACATCAAGCTCAATGGCGCCGAACCCGGGCCCAAGCGCATCTCGACCAACCTCAACCTCTCCACCGAGTTCATCGAGGGCGAGGGCCAGCTCCTGCTCTGCGACCTCAACGGCATCGCGGTCGCGAGCGGTTCGAGCTGCGTGAGCAAGTCGCTCAAGGTCTCCCACGTGCTCAGCGCCATCGGCCTCGACCACGCGCTCGCCCAGGGCAACATCATCATGACCCTCGGCATGATGAACACCGACGAGGACGTCGACTACACGGTCGAGACCTTCGCCAAGATCGCGACGAAGCTCCGCGGCATGTCGCCGATGTGGGACGAGTTCGAGCGCGGCATCATCGATTCCATCATCGCCCCGACGGGCCGGGGCAAGTCCTTCTCGCAGCACGCCGCGGACGTCTCCGGCAAGGCGGCGCACTGAGTCGGGACCGGGACGAGGGATCGGAACCACGAAGGACATCGGACATCCGATGTCCTTCTCCTGTCCGAGGCCGTCCGGGATCAGGCCGGCACGAGGTCCTCGTCTTCCTTCTCGGCGGTCCGGAGGATCTCGTCCTCCTCGTCCAGCAACGGGGCGAACCTCTCGGAGTTGAACCCGAGCTCACCGTTCAGCCCCGCGCGCAACGACGGGTCGGCCGGGTTGCGGATCTCTTCGAGAAGGACGCCGATCTCGCCGTCCTTCTTCCCGCTCTCGTCCTTGGTGTAGTTGCCCCGGCCGATGTAGATCGCCCGGACGGTGTAGACCGAATCCTTCTTCGGCAGGCGGTCGAAAAGCTCGTGCGCATGCGGCGGGAACTCGTCGTCGATGCAAACCACTCTCTGGCCCTTCTGGAACATGCGCCCGGACGATGGCCGAACGCCGGGACAGGCACCAGCCCGGAGGTTCCGTCCCGCGCTGTCGTCACCGGATAACGAACCGGCGCCCGGGGCGTCCGCGTGGACGGACCGCCGGGCGCCGATCGACGACGGTCACTTCGCGGGCGGGACCGCCGCGTCGGATCCGCCCGACGGAGGCGCCTTGGGTGCCAGCGCGGTCAACTCGAGGCCGGCCTCGTCGCGCAGCCGCGTGCTATAGCCGGGCAGCTGCTTCTTGAGCTCCATCGCCACCAATTCGTCGCGGATGCCCGCTTTCACCTCGTCGAACGGCCGGACCGAAGCCGGGGTCTTCCCGAGCAGCTTGACCAGGTGGTAGCCGTAATGGCTCGTCACCACATCGCTGAGCTGGCCGGGCTTCATGCTGAACGCGGCGGCCTCGAGCTCGATCACCATCTGGCCGCGGGAGAAGGTGTATTCACCGCCCCGCGACTTCGACGCCGTGTCGTCGCTGGACTGCCGGACCAGGCCGGCGAAATCCTCGCCCTTCTCGGCGCGCGCACGAAGAGCCGATGCCGTCTTGAGCTTCTCCTTCTTCGCTTCCTCCGAAAGTTCCTGGCCGGTGCCCAGGTCACGGGTGGAGACCAGCAGCTGGGCGATCCGCACCGTCTCCTGCCTGGTCCACCGCTCGGGAGCATCCGCGTAGGCCTTCCGCATCTGCTCGTCGGTGATGACGATCTTGGACTTCAGCTCGCGGTCCACG
>CANGMH010000042.1 GCA_947454005.1 Verrucomicrobiota bacterium | reverse complement strand
GTCGTGTTCCGGTCGGGGCTACGCCCCTCCCTCCACACGACAGCGTGAACCCTGAACCCCAACCCAATCTCTCATAGCAGCTGGTACAGAAACCAGGGGCTTGCCAGGCTCTAGGCGACGAACGTTCGATGCCCATCTTCCGCTCCATTCAGCACAACTGCCTCTAAATCGGGTATCCGCGTAGGTTTGGTTTGTTGCACCGCAAAATTCGGGATTCGTGGTTCCGAGTTGGCACTGCAACCACCGTGAGACAAATGAGGTGAGCGAAATCTGGTTGCTGAAACTTGGATAGCTTCGACGAGAAGTGCCGGTGGTCTGCCACGCATTCTGCTCCAGCGAGGGAACCGGATCCAACCCGAACCTAGGACCGGACCATGGTCTTCTAAGTGCGATTCAAATTTGTTCCATCAAGCTCATGCGCAACGATTTGAATAGCCAACTTGCGACCGGCACCCGATAGCGTCCGGGGCGCCTTTTTTCCGCGCCTAGACAACGGCGTCGAATCTTTTTTTATTAAAATACACAAACACGATTGACTTGGTGGTGTATTGATGGATTCTTTGCCTATCGGTCTTCCCACAACGGTGGGCGACAGCGTCACAAGTCTCACTTAACCGTGCCAACCGGGCCACCGGAGGTGCCGGCTGATCTCAGCCAACACTGATGAAATTCACGGTTTCAGTTCCTTCCTCGTTCCAGTCCGCAGTCCGTCCACAGACAGCCCCTTGCGTGTCCCCGGTAGCCGTGGACCTCAACTGCTGTCCGGGGATCTGAGGCTCTTCGGTCGATCATATCCGGCGTTCCTTACCGGAGCACCGCACCGAGCGCTCAGCCGTCCAACGGCATCGCAGGGTCCCCATCCTTGGTCCCGGGGCAGCTCTGTCGCGCTACCGCCATGCTCCGAAAAGTCACCGGTCCAACCCGCAACCATCTGATTTCTCACATGCAATCTTTCCGTCATTTCCGCCAAAAAAACCGCTCACCGGAGGGCTTCACCCTCATCGAACTCCTCGTCGTCATCGCCATCATCGCGATATTGGCCGGCATGCTCTTGCCGGCGCTCGCGAAGGCGAAATCGAAGGCACAGGGGGCCTCGTGCATCTCGAACCTGCGCCAATGGGGTATCGAGTGGGCCATCTACGCGAGCGACAACCGTGACCGGTTCCCCAGCGGCATCGTTGATGGTGGCTGGGCGCGCGGAGCTTGGTACAACGCGCTCCAACGGCAGGTCGGTGCCCGCAAGCAGCTCCTGACCTGCCCAGTGGCGAACAAGCCTCGGCCGCTCGTCAACGGGGGCAAGGGGTTCGAGGCCTTCGGGGGCACCCAATACAGCTACGAGATGGGGCAGGCGGAATACTCCAACGAGGAGCGGGCCAGCTACGGCGCCAACCTCTGGATCTATGATGCGCAAGACGACATCCAGGGCCGGCTGAAGGAGTGGCACTACGGATCGGCCAGCGCCGCGCAAGACACCACCAGGACACCGCTGATGGGCGACTCCAGTTGGCGCGGCGGCGGCCCCCACTACGCCAGCCGCATCGCCTACAGCCCGCCGGACAAAGCCGGCGAATACTCGAACAACGAAAGCTACGCGAGCTACGAGATGCAGCACTTCGCTCTGCCGCGGCATGGCAAGCGCACCCAGTTTGTCTTCTTCGACGGCTCGGCCCACACGGTCCGGCTGAAGGAGCTGTGGAGCCTGAAATGGCACAAGGAGTGGGACACCGAGGCCTACAAGTCGCTGGTGCAGTTCCCCTCTTGGCTCCGCGACTCCAACTGACCCGCCGCTCGCCCGAAATCACCCTGATGGACCGCTCCCCGCGGCCCAGCTCTCCCAACCTGTCTCCATCTCCGATGAAAACCCTGTTTCTCCGCCGTCTCTTGGCCGCCGCGACGCTGTCCGGCTTGGTCTTGCTGCAACCGGCCCGCGCCGGTTCGGTCGCCCGCCTCTATTATGACGGCATCTCCACTGTCTCCTCGGTGACGAGTGTCCGGGTGGGGCTCGCCACCCTCACCAACAGCACCCGGTTCCCTGATTCGCCCTCGTTCCGGGAGCAACTGGACGACTTCACCACGCTGCCGGGGATCCCGTTGCGCGCCGGTCTGCAGGGCAAGGACAACTCCGGCAACGACTACGGCTCCTTCATCCGGGGCTACCTCGAAGCGCCGGCCACCGGGACCTACTTCTTCAACATCGCCAGCGACGACAACTCGGCGCTGTTGCTGAGCACCGATCACACCGCCGCCAACAAGCGCCAGATCGCCTTCGAGTCCGAAAGCGGTGCGCCCCTCTTCGGCGGCGCCCGGCAGGACCAACGGTTGTCCGGTCCGGTGAACCTGATGCGGGGCCAGAAGTACTATTTCGAGGTCCTCCACAAGCAGGGTGCCGGCGGCAGCTACATCCAGGTCGGTTGGCAACGGCCCGACGGAGTGCAGGAGATCATCCCCGCCCTCCATCTGGCGCAGTTCCCGGTCGACCCCTTCCTCGGCACGGGCGACCTCGCCCAGGCCCCGGCCTTCAATTCCCGCGGCCTCAACACCGGCAACCTGCCCGGTAGCGTGACCGTGGCGGAGGGCAACGAACTGCTGCTCCAACTGGACGTCATCGCCGCCCAGCCCACGACGTTCACCTGGAAGCAGGACGGCAGCCCGATCGCTGGGGAGAACCTCTCCTTCTTCCGGGTCGCCCGCACGCCGGCCTCGCTCAACGGCAAGAAGATCCAGGCGGTAATCGCCAACGCGGCGGGCGAACTGATCAGCACCAACACCGTCGTCACGGTCACGCCGGATGTCACCCCGCCGACCGTGCTTGCGGTGGAGACCGGCGGTAACCCCAACCTGCTGCGCATCACCTTCAGCGAACCCGTGGCGCCCGCCAGCGCCACGCCGGTCGCGAACTATCAGGTCCGCGTCGTGGGCGGCGATTTCCTGCCGATCCAGTCGGCGACGCTGCTGCCGGGCGACAAGACCATCGAGTTCACGGGAGCCTTCAACTTCCGCGTCGGCGTCGACTACCAGGTCACCGTGCAGGGCGTGCGGGACCAGGCGGTCGTCCCCAACACCCTGTCGCCGAACCCCGCCACCATCCCGTTCGTGTTCAGCGCGCCTGTTGGGACCACCTACACGTTCAACGCGGGACGGCCTTCCGGCTTCAGCTTTTTCGGCAACGCCGCGGTGGTCGCGTCGGGCAGCTACGACGGCAGCGGCTACCTCAGCCTGACCGATGCGACGCGCAACCTGAACAGCGCGGTCGTGCTCACCGAGCGCCGCGACGTGGACCAGGTCCGCATCCGTTTCAAGACCCGCATCTCGGACGGCGGCTCGACGAGCGGTGTCGACGAACCCGGCGATGGTTTCAGCGTGAACGTGGCTGCCGACCTGCCGCAGGGGACCTTGGCGAGCCCGGAGAACGGCTTCACGCCCGACGTCCCCGGCAACCGCCTGAGCATCGCCTTCAACACGCACACGGACGCATCCGATGACCTTCCTTCCATCACCGTGCTGCTCAACAACCAGGTGGTCACCAGCGTTCTAGTCGGCACCAACGGCGTGCCGTTGAAGGGCATCCCTTCGTTGAACTCCTTGGACGGCCACTGGGCCGACGTGGACATCGACATCCGCCGCAACGGCCTGCTCACGCTGCGCTACGACGGCGTCACGGTCATCAACCAGCTCCCCACGGCCTTCGAGGTCGTCAACAGCGCCCAGATCGGCCTCGCGGCGCGGACGCGCACCTGGTTCCAGACCCACTGGTTCGACGACCTGAACGTGAACTACGGCGAAGGCGACATCGGCGACGTCGCCATCTCCTCGGACAGCGTCCTTGGGGGGAGCTTCCCGGAGGGCTTGCCGGTGCGTCTGACGGTGCTGCCGTCCGGCGCCGGCCCCTTCCAATATCAATGGTTCAAGAACGGCACGGCGTTGACCGGCGAAACCCGCCGTGTGCTGGAGTTCGACGGCCTCGTCGGCAACGGCGGCAATTTCTCGGTGAAGGTCAGCAACGCCTTCAGCCAGACCACCAGCGACCCGAAGGCGGTGGTCATACAACCCGACGTCGTACCGGCGTCCGTCGCGGCGATCTCCGGCGTGGCCGGCGGAGTGAACCAGGTCCGGCTGACCTTCAGCGAACCCGTCGATCCCGACACGGCATCCCGCTTGGCTTCGTATTCCTCGCCGCTCTTCCGCATCAGCGAGGCCCTGCTCCAAGGCGATGGTCGGACGGTCATCCTGAAGACCACCCAACTCCGCGTGGGCATCCACTATCCGCTGACCATCACCGGTGTGAAAGATCGCTCCGCCCAAGCCAACGTGCTGAACGGCGGCGCTGACTTCGTCGCGGGCCTCACCTACAAGGATGAGATCCTCGCCGACAACCCGGTGCGCTACTACCGCTTCGAGGAGACGGCCGGCACCGTGGCCGCGACGCAGACGGCCTCCGGCGACCGCTTCAACACCAACGGCGTCTACCAGAACTTCCCGGTCCTCGGCGTCCCCAGCCTCGTCCCGTCGGCCATCGGCGAATACGCCGCCAAGTTCGTCCGCGCCAACACCAACTACGTGGCGGTGCCCAACGGCGGCGACATCAATGATTTCCGCGGCCCATGGCCCAAGAAGTCGTACGAGTTTTGGTTCACCGCCGACAGCTTCCCGACGGTGGCTCCCGCGGGCGCCAACCCCGCCGCCGTCCAGTTCGCCACCACCGCCGGCATCTGGGAAGAAGGCGGCAATCTCCGGAGCGTCTCGGTCTATCTCTGGCGCAACCCGGCCAAGCTGAACCCCGGCGAGGCGGAACTCACCTTCCACTCCTACAACGACACGCCCGACGGTCCCGGTGCGCCGTTCGGCTTGCGGCAGAATCCGCCCGTCTTCGTCACCGCGACGGTCAAGACCAACACCGTCTATCACGTGGTGGCCGTGCAGGACGGTCGCACCGACAGCCGCGACGGCGAACTCCGCCTCTATGTCAACGGCGCGCTCGCCAGCCGCTCCACCAACGGCGTCGGCCAGATCTACAACCACAACGGCGACGTGCAGATCGCCCGCGGCAACGCCCGCTCGCACCTGGACATCAGCGCGGTCTACGGCTCGCTCGACGGCACGCTGGACGAGATCTCGACCTTCAACACCGCGCTCAGCGAGGACCGCATCCGCGCGCATTACTTGGCCGGTACCGGCGCGAGCATCAACGCCGCCGCGCCCAAGACCGTGGTCAGCCAAGTGGATCCCAGCGGCAATCCCAACCGGCTCTTGGTCACCTTCAACCAACCGGTGAGCCCCCAGACGGCCACGAACAAAGCCAACTACGCCCTGAAGACCGCCGGTGGCGCCTCCATCGCCATCCAGTCCGCCGTGCTGCTCGACGACCTCATCACCGTGCGCCTGAGCGGGGCCTTCAACTTCACCCAAGGGGCCGGCTACTCGCTCGCGGTACAGAACGTCGCCGACATCCTCGAGCCGTCGAACGTGGTCGCCCCGGTGACGGTTCCATTCACCTTTGCCACCCTAGGTCCGGTCGGCATCGCGACCGCCAGCGACCTGGGGAACCGACAGGTCATCGAGAACGGGGCGGTCTCGCTCGCGGTCACGGCGACCGGCCAGCCGCCGTTCAGCTACCAGTGGAACTTCAACGGTTCCCCGTTGCCCGGTGAGACCGGCGACACCCTGAGCTTCACCGCCCCGCTCACCGCGGCCGGCAACTACAGCGTCATCGTCCGCAACGAGTTCAGCGAAGCCACGGGCGGACCGGCCGTGCTAACCGTCCTGCGCGACACCGCCGGACCCCGTCTGACCGGCATCCGGGCGCTGTCCGGGTCACTCAACGAGATCCGGCTCACGTTCAGCGAGCCGCTGCTGCCGGCAAGCGCCGCCAATCTGGCCAATTACGGTGTGCCGACGGCAACCACCACCGGGCTGACGTTGTTGTCCGCCAGCCTTTCTGCTGATGGCAAACTGGTCACCCTGAAGACATCGGCCCAGGTCGACGGACAGGCCAACGAGATCTCGGTCAACGGGCTCAAGGACCTCGCTGCGACGCCGAATGCGCTGTCGGTGGTCGCCACCGTGGTGTCAGGCATCAGCTACCGCGACGAGATCATCGCGGACGGCGCGGTGCGCTACTGGACCTTCGGCGAGACCAACGGGACGGCCATCCACACGCTGGTGTCGCAGTTCGACACCGCCCCCGAGAACCTGATCGGAACGGTGGTGGATGGTGCAAGACTCGGCGCGCCCAGCTTGGTCCCGAACGTCCCCGACGACACCGCCGTCGCCTTCCGCAGCTCAAGCAACAGCAACCGCATCGACGTGCCCAACGGCCGGGACATCAACGCCATCCTCGGGCCGTGGGCCAAGGTGACCCATATCTTCTCGTTCCGCGCCGACAGTCTCCCGCGGCTGTCCTTCTCCACCAACGTGGTGGACGGCGTGGCGACAATCACGACCAACGCAGCGGCTCCGGCACTCTTCGCCCACGACCGGATCGCGTTCTACCTCTACGGAACTCAGGACACGAACAAGCCGACCGAAGCACAGCTCGTCTTCCGTGCCCACAACACCACCAGCGAAGGACCGGGCACCCCGTGGGGCGGCACCACGCTGGACACGTCGAAGCATGTCATCACGTCCATCCAGGCCGGCAAGGTCTACCACGTGGTCGGAGTGTTGGACGGTTCGGCCAACAGCTTCACCGGCCAGCTCAAGCTCTACGTGAACGGCGCGCTCGTCGGTGCGGTCGGTGGCATCGGTCAGATCTACAAGCACCCGAACACGACGCCTTCCTTCGGACAGGGCTCCTTCCGCAAACACGACGGCCAAGCCCAGAACGTCGATCCCTCCTCGGTGAACTTCAACGACCGCTTCGACGGAGTGCTCGACGAGTTCTCGTTGGTCAACAAGGCGCTCAACCCGGCCCGCATCGCCCAGCTCTACGCCTTCGCCCAGGTCGCGCCGGCGGGTGCCAGCAGCATCCCTGAAGATCCGGCGTCATCCGCCATCACCGGCGCCCGCGTCGAAGGTGGCAACCTGATCATCACCTGGGACGGCTCGGCCAAACTGCAACGGGCGGACACCGTTAAAGGTCCGTTCACGACGCTGCCGGCCGCGACCAGCCCGCACCCGGAACCGCTCAACGGCTCGGAGAAATACTTCCGCCTCCAACCCTGACCCACGACGGGCCGGTCGGCAGCCCCCGGAGCTGCTTCTGCAGACCATTGCCGACCGGCCCCTCCATCGATTTCAGCCCCGGACAGACACCATGGCAGCCATGCTCCAGCCAAGCGTTGCGGATTCGCGCAGGGACAGTGTGCGGCGTGGTTCCATGGTCCTGCCCGGGGCTCATCTCACTCCTGCGACCACGTCCTCGTCCGCACGCCCCATCTCGGTCGCCAAAGCCATGAGCCGCCGTTCATCGCTGCGCACCGCGAGCCCCGCCCCGGGCATCAACTTTCCGCCCCTGGATCCCCGCCCCATCGAACCTCCCCCGCGCCAAGGTGCATCTTCTGCCGTTTGGCGCGGGTTTTTCCCTTTCCTGCATCCATCTCCGATCTCCATGAAACAGATAACCTCATACCTCCGCGGCCACCGTTGGGCGGCCCTCCTGCCCATCGCGGCGGCGCTCACCTTCGCCATCAGCGCGCAGACGCCCGAGGCCACCTCCACGGCCAAGAAGAAGAGCAAGAGCATCACGCCCGAGCAGTTGGATTTCTTCGAGAAGAAGATCCGGCCCGTGCTCGTGGACAAATGCTATGACTGCCACTCGGAGGAGAGCGGCAAACTAAAGAACGAGCTCGCTGTGGACACGCGCGACGCCATCCGCATCGGCGGCGAACGCGGCCCCGGCATCGTGCCCTTCAAGCCGGACGACAGCTTGATCATCCGGGCCATCCGGCAGGAGGGCCGGCTGGCCATGCCTCCCGAGAAGAAGGGCGGCAAGTTGCCCGACGAAGTCATCGCTGATTTCGAGAAATGGGTGAGCATGGGCGCGCCCGATCCGCGCGACGCAGCCAAGGTCGCTAACGCAGAGCCGGCCAAGCCGGAGAAGCCCGTCGAATGGGAAAAGGAACGCCTGTTCTGGGCATTCCAGAAGCCAAAGGCGACGCCCGTCCCGCAGGTCAAGAACACCAAGTGGCCCAAGACCGACACCGACCGTTTCGTGCTCGCGAAGCTGGAGGAGAAGGGCCTCAAGCCGGTGGCCGACGCCGACAAACGCACGCTGGTCCGCCGCGTCTATTATGACCTGACCGGTCTCCCGCCCACCCCGGAACAGGTGGAGTCCTTCGTGAAGGACAAGTCCGCCGACGCGTTGGAGAAGCTCGTCGACCAACTGATCGCCTCGTCGCACTTCGGGGAGCAGTGGGGACGCGCCTGGCTCGACGTCGCCCGCTACGGCGAGTCCACCGGATTGGACCGCAACCTGAACTATCCCTACGCGTGGAAGTATCGCGACTATGTCATCAGCTCGTTCAACGCAGACAAGCCCTACGACCGCTTCATCCAGGAGCAGATCGCCGGCGACCTGCTGCCCTATAAGGACCAGGCGGAGCGCGACCAGTTGCTGATCGCGACCGGGTTCCTCGCCATCGGACCCAAGGGTCTCAACGAGACCCGCGTGAAGTACTCCAAGTTCCAGGTGGTGGACGACCAGGTGGATGTCACCTCGCGCGGTTTCCTCGGGCTGACGGTCAGTTGCGCCCGCTGCCACGACCACAAGTTCGACCCGATCCCGACCCGCGACTACCACGCCCTCGCCGGCATCTTCTCCAGCACCGACACCTTTTACGGCACCGTGGGCGGCCGGGGCAACCGCCGTCCCACGCCGCTGCTGGGACTCGCGGGCAATCCCGACCGGCCGGTGATCAACGGCGGTGGTCCCACGCCGAACATGGCGGTGAACACCAACCAGAACTTCGGCGGTCGCACCAACCTGGCCCGCGTTGGTCGGGGCGGCACCAACCAGTTCGCCGGTCGGGGCGGAACGAACCGTTTCCGCGGCTTCGGTCCGCGTGACACCAATGCTCCGCCCGTGGAGCGCGTCCCGGCCCGTGGCCCCTACGCGATGGGCGTCAAGGACCTGGAGGAGCCTGCCGATTCCCCGATCTATTTCCGGGGCGACCTCTCCAAACCCAAGGAGACCGCGCCCCGCGGATTCCTCCGCATCGTCGACCTCAAGGACGGCCCCGCGGTGCCTGGAGACGGCTCCGGCCGCCTGCAATATGCGCAGTGGATCACGCATCCGGACAACCCGCTGACCGCCCGCGTGGTCGTCAACCGCGCCTGGCAGCAGCTCTTCGGCACCGGGATCGTCGCGACGTCGGACAACTTCGGCCACCTCGGCTCCGCCCCGACCCATCCGGAACTGCTCGACAACCTCGCGGTCCGTTTCGCCGGCGAACAGCACTGGTCGGTGAAACAGTTGGTCCGTTCGCTGGTGCTCACCCGGGCCTACCAGCTCAGTTCGCAGCTCGACCCCAAAGCCAACGAGGTGGATCCCGCCAACACGCTCGTCTGGCGCGCCGCGCCGCGCCGGCTCAAGGCCGAATCCATCCGCGACTCCATCCTCGCCGCCAGCGGTCGACTGGATCCCGTGCCGCTCAAAGGCGCGGTCACGGCCGATTTCGGTGACGGCTACTATGGCGTGAACATCTGGCCCACGGAACTGCCCACCGACTTCCGCAAGCGCAGCGTCTACCTGCCGGTGCCGCGCGACGTCGTGCCCGAGGAACTGTCGCTCTTCGACTTCCCGAACCCGAACCTCGTGACCTCGCGTCGCGAGAGCACCACTTCCCCCAGCCAGGCGCTCTACCTCATGAACAACCCGTTCGTGCAGTCCGAATCCGTGCATCTGGCGCGCAAGCTCCTGGCGACGAAAGGCTCCGAGGAAAAACGCATCCGCGCCGCCTACCAGGCCGCGCTGCTGCGCGAGCCCAACTCGGCCGAGATCAAGCGGGCCCGCCAGTTCATCCGCGAACAGTCCGGGAACTATCTCGGATCCGACGACCTGACCGATCTCAACTCCCAGGAGGAAGACGGCACGTTGACCTTGGAGATCGCCTCTGCCGCCGTGCGCGCGAACGGCACGGCCGCCGAAGTGATCAAGCGGACCTCAAAGTTCGCCGCGATCGAGAAACCACGGGACCAGCACGAAGCCGCTTGGTCGCTCTTCACCCAGACGCTCTTCGCCAGCGCCGAGTTCCGTTACCTGCGCTGAAAACCTCCTCTCCGGTCACCCAATCATCCATATCATGAGTCAACCTTCCCATCCCCGTCGCTGCGACGGCGTCCTCCCCGGCGTCTATACGCGCCGCGACCTGCTCAAGACCCTCACCACGGCCGGTTTCGGCTACATGGCCTTCGCCGGTCTCGCCACCCAGACCGCGCTCGCGGAGACGGCCGGTGGTGCCGCCAAGAACAGCCTGCTGCTGCCGAAGAAGCCGCATTTCACGCCGCGGGCGAAGCGCGTGATCTTCCTAGGCATGGAGGGCGCGCCGTCCCACCTCGACACCTTCGACTTCAAGCCGAAGCTGGTCGCGGACGACGGCAAGCCCGGCCGCGATAACGAGGAACGTTCCAACATCCGACCGCAATTCGAGTTCAAGCAGCACGGGAAGAGCGGCGCCTGGGTGTCCGACCTGTTCCCGCACGTCGCCAAGAAGGTGGACGAGATCGCCTTCCTCAAGGGCATGTGGACGAACGCCCCGGCGTTGCATCCGCAGGCCTGGCCCGCGTTGCACACCGGCAGCCCGGTGTTCGTTCGGCCCTCGATGGGTTCGTGGGTGCTCTACGGCCTCGGCACGGTGAACCAGAACCTGCCGGGCTTCATCAGCATCAAGCCCGCCCTCGCCATCGGCGGCGGCCAGCCCTACGAGTCGGCGTTCTTGCCGTCGGTGTTCTCGGCCTCCCGCATCGGCGACTCGAAGACGCCGATCGCCAAGTGCGACATCAGCAACATCGCCAACCGCGCTCCGACGGCGAAGAGCCAACGGGCGCAGCTCGACCTGCTCCAAGCGCAGAACCGCGACCTGCTCAAGCAAGGGCAGCTCGACCCGCAGGTCGAGGGCGTCATCGAATCCTACGAGCTCGCCTTCAAGATGCAGGGCGAGGTGCCCGACGTGACGGACATCTCCAAGGAATCCAAGGCGACCCTGGAGTCCTACGGCATCGGCCAGGATGAGACGGACGATTTCGGTCGCCAGTGCCTGCTCGCCCGCCGCTTCGCCGAAGCCGGCGTACGCTTCATCGAGGTCTGCTACGACGACTGGGACCACCATGGCCAGCTCGTCAGCGGCCTGAAGAAGAGCTGCAAAGCCACCGACCAGCCCATCGCGGCCCTGCTCACCGACCTGAAGGAGAGGGGACTGCTCGAAGACACATTGGTGCTCTGGGGCGGTGAGTTCGGTCGCACGGCCGACAGCCCGAAACCCGACGGCCGGGACCACAACAACAAGGGCTGGACCATGTGGATGGCCGGCGGCGGCGTGAAGCCGGGGATCACCTACGGCGCGACCGACGAATACGGCATCAACGCCGTGGAAGGCCGCATGGATTACCATGACCTCCACGCCACGATGCTCCACATCCTCGGCCTCGACCACGAGAAGCTCACCTACCGCTACGGCGGCCGCGACTTCCGCCTCACCGATGTGTTCGGCGAGGTCCACAAGGGCATCCTGTCCTGATCAGGCCCGATTTTGGCAACGGTGTCTCTTAGTCGTGTGTGCGCATTGCCAAACCCGCCCCGTGCCGCTGAGTGGCGAACGCGGGGCGGGTTCAATGAACCACGCCGCCCCCCTTCTTCCATTGGCTGCAATCCTCATCCTCGAATCGAAACTTCACCCATGAAACCATCCGTCAAATCCGTCCTCACCCTGAGCCTCCTCGTGGCGCACGCCGCGATCGTCCCGTCCGCCTTTGCCGCCAGCGCCACGGGCAACTGGATCTGGATCACCGCCGGCCGCACCAACAACAACGTCCCGCACAAGGAAAACGTCCTCAGCCTCAAGGCCGTGGGTGCCACCCTCACCGGCAAGATCTCCGCCCCGGGCACCAATGGCGTGCCGGTCGATACCGCGATCGCCGACGGCAAGGTGGACGGCGACAACATCTCCTTCGCGGTCGTGCGCCAGAACGGCACGAACTCCTTCACCACCCTCTACACCGCCACCGTCACACCGGAGAAGTTGGTCGGGAAGATCACCAGCGGACGGGGTGAACGGGCGCGGACGCGCGATTGGGAGGCGAAGAACAACGGCGACCGTTCCGAGGCCGCCGCGGTGGCCCCGCCCAAGCCCGGTTACAACGAGCAGGGCTACAAGATCGTCAACGAGACCAAGTTCAAGGACCTGCCCATCGCGGAGGTCGAGAAGTATCTCGCCGACCATCCCGACACGGTGATCCTCGACCTGCGTCCGCCCGCCAACTACGCCGCCGGCCACCTCAAGGGGGCCGTCAGCCTCGATGTCACGGATGACGACCACTACAAGGAAGCTCTCAAACCGCTCGACAAGAAGAAGCGCTACCTCGTGCACAGCGTCACCGGCCATTACCGGACCGTGCGCGCGCTCGAATATTTCGAGACCAACGGCTTTGAACACGCCGCCGCCATCGAGGGCGGTTACCAGGCCTGGGTCGCCGCCGGCAAAACGGTCGTGCAGTGACCCGGACCGGACATCCTCATCGCCCGCCCCCTGCCGTCGGGCGGGGCGGGCTCCCCGCAATCGTCCGCCGACCATTCCCCACCACCATGAAGCTCCTGTCCAAAGCGCTTGTCTTCTGCGCGCTCACCACGCTCCTCTCCGCCGCCGAAACCCCCAAAATCGGTGCGGCCGCCCCCTCCGTCGAAGCCCTGGACCAGGACGGCAAGCCTTGGAAGCTGGCGGACCTGAAGGGCAAGTCCGCCGTCATCCTCTACTTCTATCCCAAGGACGACACCGCGGGCTGCACCAAGGAAGCGTGCGGACTGCGGGACCGGATCGAGGCCTTGGATTCCCTCGGCGTGTCCGTCGTGGGCGTCAGCCGCGACGACGCGGATAGCCACCGCAAGTTCCGCGAGAAGAACCACCTGAACTTCCCGCTGCTGGTGGACGTGGACGGCAAGGTCACCGAGGCGTTCGGCGCCTCCGCCCCCGATCGTCCCCGCTCCCGTCGCGTGAGCTTCCTCATCGGCAAGGACGGCAAGATCGTCCATGTGACCGACGTGCGTGATGCCCAGGTGCATCTGGACGAACTCAAGGAGGCGGTGGCCGCCCTGAAAAAGTGAGGAACCTCCTATGATGACCCGCTTCCTCCTTCGGCACTTCCACGTCATCACGCTCCTCCTTGCGCTTGGAACCATCCAACTCGTCGCGGCGGATGCCGTGGCCAAAACACGAACGGTGACCCCGGCGCAGTTGGAGCAGCTCGCCGGCGAAAAGAAGGATCTCGTCATCCTCGATGTCCGGACCGCCGCCGAACGCGCCGGCGGGAAGCTGGCCTCCTCGATCAACGTGGACTCGCGCGCCTCCGATTTCCGCGACCGACTCGCAAAGCTCGACCGGTCCAAGACCTACGTCGTGCACTGCGTCCGCGGACTCAAACGCACCACGGACTCCGTCGGCCTGCTGGGCCAGCTCGGGTTCACCAACGTGATCTCCCTGGAAGGCGGCTACGAGGCCTGGGTCAAAGCCGGCAAGCCGGTCGAAAAATGACCTCTCCGACCGGACCGGACCTGCTTCCACGATTTTCCCGGCCATGTGCGGTGCAGTTGCGCCGCCCGCTCCGGAACACACACCACATCCATCGACACTGACATGAACAACCATCGCACACCCACCGTACTCCGCTGGACCGCCGCCACGGCGCTCCTGCTCCTCGCCGCCGCCGCGCACGCGGCCGACGCCTCCGGCAACTGGACCTGGTCCACGCCCGGCCGCAACGGCGGACCCGACCGCGTCAGCACCCTCACCCTCAAGGCCGAGGGCGCCAAACTGACCGGCAAGGTCTCCGCGTCCGGCCGGGACGGCAAAGCCGTCGAGACGCCGATCGCCGACGGCAAGGTCGACGGCGACAGCATCGCCTTCAACGTGGTGAGGGAGATCAACGGCAACAGCACGACCACCAAGTACGCGGGCAAAGTCTCCGCCGACAAGATCACCGGCAAGATTGAGACCAACCGCGACGGGCAGCCGCAGTCCCGGGACTGGGAAGCCAAGCGCGCCGCCGACGCGAAGTAGCCTGATCTCTAAGCGCGCATTCCTAGCGGAGTGCGCCGCCCACTTTATCGCCCATCCTCGATTCCGCATGAACACCGTCTTCCGCACCCTCCATCTCGCGAGCCGCCTCCTCACCTCCGCATTCCTGTTGGCCGCCTTCTCCGTTGCCGCCCAACAGGGCGGTGGCCGACGCGACTACTCGCAAGTCGAGATCACCAACACGCCGGTCGCCGGCAATATCTACCTGCTGGAAGGTTCTGGCGGGAACATCGGCGTCTCGGCCGGTCCCGACGGCCTGCTGATCGTGGACACGCAGTTCCTGCCGCTCGCCGAGAAGATCGACGCCGCCCTGGCCAAGCTCGGCTCCGGCGAACTCAGATACGTCGTCAACACGCACGTGCATGGCGACCACACCGGCGGCAACCCCTACTTCGGCAAGAAGGCAAAGATCATCGCCCACTCCAACTTGCAGAAGCGCCTCACGGCCAAGACGAATGCCGTGCCCGCCGAACTGCCGGTCATCACCTACGAGCAGGGGCTGACCCTGAAGTTCAACGGCGAGGACGTCCGTCTCATCGGCTTCACCCCGGGGCACACCGATGGCGACACCGCGGTCTATTTCACCAAGGCCAACGTCATCCAGCTCGGCGACCAGTTCGTGAACGGCCGCTTTCCTTACGTGGATGTCGTCAACGGCGGTGACGTGAAAGGGCTCGTGAAGAACCTCGACTCGGTCCTCACTTGGCTTCCGGCCGACGCGAAGGTCATCCCCGGCCACGGCAAGGTCAGCACCACGGCGGAACTGAAGCTGTTCCGCGACACCATCGCCGAGACCGTGGCGTTCGTGGAAAAGGGCATCGCAGAAGGCAAGACCGCCGAGCAGATCAAGACCGCCGCGCCGCTGGAGAAATACCGCTCGTGGAGTGCCGGAGCGCAGAACGCCCCGCGCTGGTTCGACGCCGTCTACAACAGCCTGACCAAGAAGTAGGCCGGAGCGGTCGGTTTCCTCTCCACGGCCCGCTCTTCCATCGCATGCAGGAGCGGTACGAAACCGCATCGCTGCGTCGTGAATTGACAGGCGCGGCTGACTCCCTAGCGTGCGCCCGAAGTTAGCTCCACGCCCCGCCCGGGGCCTCGGACTTCCACACGTTGGCCAAAGCGACTCCACCCGGAGAGCTGCGGCCGGCGGTCGGCCAGCGCGCCGAATCAACAGAGCCAGTTCTGCAGGCTGACCGATCCATCGGAGGCTCGCACTGAATGCAGTCATTCATGCCGAGCACTCGGATCAATCTTCGCCAACGACGGACGGGACCCACTTTCCCGCCCGGCCACAGGCTGGGCTTTGGACCGATTGCTTCGCGTCGTCCCGATGCCGTCCGAACGACGGCCGTTCCATCCCGTTTCATCGACTAACAGTTCCAATCCATGAGTGAAGCCTCCGCAGCCCATGATCCGCGCCTGAGCCTCAGTGCCGCCGCCGCCCGCAACCTGGCCACCGCCACGGTGACCGTGCCCCAGTTCGAGGAGATCACCCCGCGCTGGCTGCACAAACTCCTGCCCTGGGTGGACGTCGATGGCGGCGTCTTTCGCGTGAACCGCGTGGCCAAGGCTGCTGAGGGCAAACCCGCCAACGAACATGGCGAGAGCAAAATCGAGCTTATGACCGTGAACGGCGGCGAACCGAAGCTGCCCTCGACGTTCGTGGACTATGAGGTCGACCCCCGCGAATACCACCTCAGCACGATCCAAGCGGTCCTGCGGACACACACCCGCGTCACCGACCTTTACAGCAACAAGATCGACCAGCTCCGCGAACAGGTCCGTCTCACCGTCGAGGCCGTGAAAGAGCGCGAGGAATGGGAACTGATCAACCACTCCCATTTCGGCCTTCTCAAGGAGGTCTCCGCGAAGCAGCGGATCAACACCCGCAAGGGCACCGTCTCCCCGGACGACCTCGACGAGCTGCTCAGCTTGGTCTGGAAGAAGCCCGCGTTCTTCCTCGCCCATCCCAAGGCCATCGCCGCGTTCGGCCGCGAAGCCACCCGTCGGGGCGTGCCGCCGCCGACGGTCAGCCTGTTCGGTTCGCCCTTCATCACATGGCGCGGCATCCCGCTCATCTCCAGCAACAAGTTGCCGCTCGATGACAAGGGCGTGACCAGCATCCTTCTGCTGCGCGTCGGCGAAGCTCAGCAGGGCGTCGTCGGCCTCCAGAAGGCCGGCGTCACCGGCGAGGTCGAGCCGGGCCTTTCCGTCCGCTACATGGGCACCAACGAGCATTCCATCGCCTCGCATCTGGTCACCCGCTACTTCTCGGCTGCGGTGCTGACCGAGGACGCCATCGCCCGGCTCGATAACGTCTCGGTCAACCGCTACCATGAGTATCAGTAAGGAGCCCGCGGCGTCGCTGGAGCCCGCGGCGGCTCCCGCGAACGATCCGTTCGATACCGCCCTTATCACCCGCCTCGCGAAGGAATTCTTCGCCGAGACCGGTGGGTTGGGATCGGCCCCGGCCAGTTTGCCGTCGGCCTCGGCTGGCCGGGATACCGCTGGCAGCCCAGCCCCCTCGGCCCTGCCGACGATCCCGTCCGGGGAGATGAACGACGACAGCCTTGCAGGCGGCTATCCGAGGGCCTCCGCACCGGTGCATCCGTCGGTCCACCCCGTGCTGACGGCGGCTGGACCGGAAGCTGCGGCTCCGGCGCCCGCCAGGCATCCGCCTTCCGGCGCGCACGATCCGGCGGGTGGTGACACCCATGCCTTCGGCGAACCGCGCTGCAATGGATCCGTTTTCGGTCCGTCCCACGCCGCACCGGTAGCAAGGCCGGCAGGTGAACCGTCGCCGTCGTTGCATCGCGCCCCCGCTCCGGAAGCCGGGTTGCCGGCGCGGCCCACCGTTCCTTCGCAGGAGTTCTACTTCTTGCGCGTCCAGGACCACGCGGCGAAGCCCGCGCTGCCCGGCCTGCGGCCGGACTCCAGCCCGTCGCTGTCGAGCTTTGATATCGAGGCCATCCGCCGTGACTTCCCCGCGCTGCACCAGCGCGTGAACGGCAAGCCGCTCGTCTGGCTCGACAACGCCGCCACCACGCACAAGCCGCAGTCGGTCATCGACGCCACGTCGCGCTTCTACAGCCGCGACAACTCGAACATCCACCGCGCGGCCCATGCCTTGTCCACACGCGCCACGGAGCTCTTCGAGAACGGCCGCGAGAAGGTCCGACAGTTCCTTGGTGCGGCCGACGCCAAGGAGATCGTCTTCGTCCGGGGCACGACCGAAGCCATCAACCTCGTGGCCCAGAGCTACGGGCGGAAGAACATCGGCGCGGGCGACGAGATCCTGCTCACCCGCTTGGAGCACCACGCGAACATCGTGCCCTGGCAGTTGCTGGCCCAGCAGACCGGTGCCGTCCTCCGGGTCGCGCCGATCAACGACCGGGGCGAGCTGATCCTGGAGGAGTTCGCCAAGCTGCTGAACTCGCGGACCAGGATCGTCTCCGTCACCCACGTCTCCAACGCACTCGGCACGGTCAATCCCATCGAGCAGATCATCCCGCTGGCCCACGCCCGCGGCGTTCCCGTGCTCGTGGACGGCGCGCAGTCCACGCCGCACCTGCCCGTCAACGTCCAGGCGCTCGACGCCGACTTCTACGTCTTCTCCGGGCACAAGGTCTTCGGACCGACCGGCATCGGCGCGCTCTACGGCAAGGCCGCGTTGCTCGAAGCCATGCCGCCTTGGCAGGGCGGGGGCCACATGATCCAGGACGTCACCTTCGAGAAGACGGTCTTCCGGAACGCGCCGGAGAAGTTCGAGGCCGGCACCCCCGACATCGCCGGGGTCGTCGGGCTGGGCGCGGCCATCGATTATCTCTTCAAGGTGGGCATCCCCGCGATCGCCGCCTACGAGCATTCGCTCCTCGAATACGCCACCCACGCGCTGCAATCGGTGCGCGGGCTCCGGCCCATCGGCACCGCCTTCAACAAGGCCAGCGTGCTGTCCTTCGTCATCCCCGGCATCCCGAACGACACCATCGCCCGGCATCTCGACCAGCAGGGCATCGCCGTCCGCGCCGGCCACCACTGCGCCCAACCGGCCCAGCGCCACTTCGGCCTGGAGACGACGGTCCGTCCCTCGCTCGCCTTCTACAACAACCACGCCGATGTGGACGCGCTGGTGGAGGCGCTGCACCGGTTGCCACGGCACTGACCAGGGGGCGCCGCCATGATCGAGATCGCCATCCCGGGGTTCGGCCAGGTCCGTCTCCAGCACCTCGTCTCCGACTACAACGGGACGCTGGCGTTGGATGGCCGGCTGCTGCCCGGGGTGGCCGACGCGATGAGAGCGCTCTCCGCGAGGCTCTCGATCCATGTGGTCACCGCCGACACGTTCGGACTGGCTGCCGCCGAGCTGGTCGGCTTGCCCATACGGCTCCACATCACCCCGGTGGATTCGCAGGACCTTGCCAAGCTCGCCTACGTCCAGGCCCTTGGACCCGACACGGTCGTGGCCATGGGAAATGGAAGGAACGACCGCCACATGTTGAAGGTCGCCGCCGTGGGCATCGCCCTCTCGCAACAGGAAGGTTTGGCGACGGAAACGCTGCTCAACGCCGATCTCGTCTTGCCCGGGGTCCTCGACGCGTTTGAGCTCTTGGCCCACCCGAAACGCCTCACCGCCACTCTCCGCTCATGAGCACCATCTCCCCCTGTGAACTCAAGAGCTTGCTCGCTGCCC
>CANGMH010000041.1 GCA_947454005.1 Verrucomicrobiota bacterium | reverse complement strand
TCGCCATCGGTGCCCGTTCCGACAGCTCGTTCTGGTGGAAGGGCGCCGCCGACGAGGTCGCGCTCTACAAGAAGGCGCTGTCCGCGGACGACGTCGCCGCGCACTACGCCAACGCCACCAGCGCGAGCCCGAAGGCCACGTACCAGAGCCTCGTGCTGGCCGGCAGCCCGATCGCCTACTACCGGCTGGACGAGCCCGCCTATGTCGCGCCGACGGCGTTCCCGGTCGCCTTGAACACGGGCAGCACCGGGCCCGCCGCGAACGGCTCCTACAACCCCGGCTCGAAGGCCGGCGCCCCCGGGCCGCAGCCCCCGACCTACTCGGGCTTCACCGCCTCCAATCTCGGCGCCTCGTTCAACGGATCCGCCGGCTTCGTGGGCACGCCGTTCCAGATGAACGACCTCGCGGAGTTCACCATGGCCGGCTGGATCAAGCGCGGGAAGATCCACACCGGCCGCGGCGGCTACTTCGGACAGAACAACCTGCTCGAGTTCGGCGATGCCGACAGCGGCGCCAACATCGAGCTCTGGGTGGATGCCCGCGGCGCGAACATCAAGGCGCCGTTCCCCTTCCCGGACGACGAGTGGGGCCTGTTCGTGGTCACCGGCGACGCGGACTCGACCGTGCTCTACGCCAACGGCAAGGAGATCGGCCGCCTGACCGGCCCCATCGACTCCTATGGCTCCAACGAGTTCCTCTTCAACATCGGCGGCGGCGGGATCTTCAACAACACGGGCGACTACTTCCAGGGCGGCATCGACGAGGTGGCCGTGTTCGGCACCGCTCTCACCGCGGCCCAGGTGCAGTCGCTCTTCTACTCCGCGGACATCGCCCCGGTCATCTCCTCGCAACCTTCGGTCCCGGCGCGCACGATCTACGCGGGCTACACCTTGGCCATGTCGGTCGCCGCGTCGGGCACCCCGCCGCTGTCGTACCAATGGCGGCGCGACGGGAAGGACCTCCCGGGCAAGACGTCCGCCACGCTCACCATCGCCGGCATCACCGCGGCAGAGGCCGGCGGATACGACGTCGTGGTGTCGAACCCCTACGGATCGGTCGCGAGCTCCAAGGTCGCCGTCGCCGTCGTCCCGGCGGACGGCATCGCCCCGGTGGTCCGCTACGCCGCCGGCACCTCCGGCCTGGACAAGGCCCGCCTCTGGTTCTCCAAGCCCCTGGACCCTGTCTCCGCCCAGACCGCGGGGAACTACAAGATCGCCGGCCTGACGGTCCTCTCGGCCAAGCTCGCGGCTCCCGCGGGTTCCGCCGGGGACGACATCGTGGACCTGGCCACCGCGCCGCAGGTCCCCGGGCAGACCTACACCGTCACGCTCTCGGGCGTGAAGGACCAGATGCTCCCGGCGAGCACCATCGCACCGGCGAGCACGGTCACCTTCGGGTCGTGGGCGCTCGCGAAGGGATCGATCCGCTTCGAGCATTACGACAACCTGGCCGCCGCGAGCGACGGCGCCATCACCGCGGCGCTGGCGGATCCGCGCGTCGTCGCCGGGACGCCGACCACGCTCGGCGTGCTCACCGGAAGCTTCGACACGCGCTCGGTGTTCCCGGACGACAGCCATGAGAACTATCTCGCCCGGATGACCGGCTTCATCACGCCGACCGAGACCGCGGAGTACCACTTCTTCGTGGCCTCCGACGACGCCTCGCGGGTGTACCTGAGCAAGGACGAGACCGCGCCGGATCCGGCGACCGACACCCCCATCGTCAACGAGCCGGCCTGCTGCGGCGCCTTCGCGGAGCCCGATTCCGGCAAGCCCGTCACCACCGCCGTGCCCATCCCGCTCGTCGCGGGCAAGAAGTACGCGATCCTGGTCCTGCTCAAGGAAGGCGGCGGCGGCGACTGGCTGAAGCTGGCATGGCGCAAGAGCACCGACACGACGGAGGCGACGGCGCTGACGCCGATCGATGCGAAGTACTTCGCCACCTACGTCGACCCGAACGCCGAGATCGTCTTCAAGACGCAGCCGGCCGACCAGCCCTCGGTGCCGCCTTCCACCGCGATCAACTTCGCCAAGGTCGACTTCGCGGCCGGCGACGCCGGTTTCGCCGTCACCAACACCACGCCCGAGCCTCCGGGCCCTTGGGGCTACGACGCCGGCACCGGCACGTGGACCGCGACCGGTGCGACGGACGCGTGCGGCGGGCCGTTCAATTCCCGGCTCTTCACCACCGGCTTCGTCGTCCCCGAGGCGCAGGCGGTCACGCTGACCTTCAGCCACCGGTATTCCTTCGAGGCGGTCGCCTTCGACGGCGGCCAGGTGCTCGTCAGCGTCAACGGCGGCGCCTTCACGACCGTCCCCGCGGAGAACTTCATCGCGAACGGCTATGCCACGGAGAAGATCGTGGGCAACGGCGTGCTGAAGGACCAGCGCGCCTTCAACGGCGATTCCGCGGGCCACGCGGCGGGCAGCTTCATCACCAGCTCGGCGATCCTCGGCTCCTTCAAGAAGGGCGACGTCATCGTGGTCCAGTTCCTCGGCGCGTGGGACGATTGCTCGGGCGCGGCGAGCCCGAGCTGGGCGATCCGCAGCCTGGCGCTGAGCTACAGCTCGGCACCGGTCGCGGTGAAGTTCGATGCCGAGGCCGTGGTCACCCGCCAGGGCCTGCCGACGTCGTTCTCCTACCAGTGGCAGCGCGACGACGGCGCCGGCTTCGTCGACATCGCGGGAGCGACCACCGCCTCGTACAGCTTCTTCCCGACGGTCGCCGCCGATTTCGCGGCGAAGTTCCGGGTGGTCGCCGGCGTGCCGGGCAAGCAGGCGACGAGCATCGAGGCCAAGGTCGTGGTGCCCGGTGCGTCGCCGGCGCTGTCGATCTCTGGGGACGGCGGGAAGATCACCGTCACCTACACGGGCACCCTCCAGTCCTCGGGAGCCGTGACCGGACCGTTCACGGATGTCATCGGCGCGAAGAGCCCGTATGTGCCGACGGTGTCCGGGACGGTGTTCTTCCGCGCCGCGCGATAGGCGGGACGCACGGACATCGCAGGATCCAGAGGCCGGGAAGACGCGTCTTCCCGGCCTTTTTCTGTCCGGCGACGAGCGGACCGGCCGTGATCCGGGCCACCCGGCCGTCGACCTGGACGGGGTCGGCGCCGGAGGCCGGAGCGCATGGAACGGTTCCGCCATGAGCTCCCGGGGCGACGACGCTCAGTACGAGAGCGTCAGCCGCAGCCCCGCGACAAAGGCATCGGGGATCCGCCCGGATCCGCCCGGATCGACGATGTATTGCAGGTCCGGCTGGATCGCCAGGTGTTCGCCGACCACGAACAGGTGCGTCAGCTCGGCGACCATCTCGCGGTCCCCGCCGCCGCCGGCCGCGCGGACGGCTGGTGCCCCGAGCCGGGTGTAGGCGAGCGCGATACCCGTGATGTCGCGGCCCCGCGAAGGCACCAGCCCCGTGTAGTCGACCCCGGCCTCGGCGTCGAAGACGACCCGGTTGCGGTCCGATCCCGTCGCCGTCCCCGCGCGGACGAACACGCTCAGCCCTCTCGGACCGTCCCCTTCTCCTCCGCGTTCGCGGTACACCCACTGGTCGGCGATGGCGTACATGCCTCCGTCCCCGCGGTGCTCCGGACGGCCGTCCAGGTCGTCGAACGGCTTGGTGTCGGCGAACACGCCCAGCTTGAAGACCCCGCGCAACCGAAGGTCGTCGGGCGCCGTGTGCGTCCGGTACGCCATCTCGGCCACGCCGAAGACGCCGTCGCGCGCATCGTGCCGCCACGTCACGTTGTGCGGGTTGGACACCGGCGTCCCGACATCGCCGCTTAAGACCATCGCCATCACCGAGAAGGCCTCGCCCGGGGCCCAACGCGCGCGGAACCCGGGCGACGACAGCGGGAAGATCGGGGCCGGAAGGTTCGCGCCCACGACCGGGAAGGTGCCGAACGAGTTGTTGAGGTAGAGCGAAGCGCCTTCGGACACGAAGCATTCCTTGTCCGCCGCGATCTGCCCGATCCGCAGCGACCACCGGCCGTCGTCGAGCAGCTGCTGGAACCACAGCTTGTACAGCCGGACACCATCGTACGTGTCGATGTTGCTCACCACGCCGAGGTCCCCGGTGTGGTTCTGGCTCAGGCTCTCGCCGTGCGGGAAGATGGTGTTGACGTAGATCGACGCGCCGCCCCAGCCCGCGATCTTCTCGAGGTTGAAGCCGACACCGAGCTTCGCCATGCCGTCGAAGACCACACCTTGCCGCAGACCGCCGGCGACATCGGCGAACGACTCGCCGGTGTAGACGAACTTCCATGCGGCCATGTGCTCGCCCAGCCCCTTGGGTTGGTCGCTGAACAGCTCGCGTGCGGACAACGGCTGGGCATCACCCGCGCCATCGCCGCGGCCCGCCGTCGAGGCCGCCACCGCGAGCGTGGCGACAGCGAGGAAGCCCCGCCGTCGCGCCCGATATCTCGATGGATCCCCCATGATCGATCCCCTTCGTCGCCTGCCGATACCGCCCGCCTCCCGCGCCGGACTCCGCAGCTGCCCGGGCCATGACGGACGTCACCCACTCGGGCGGCCCGCGATCTCGCGGCCCGTCGCAACGGAGCGCACGCCATCCGGAAGTGGCTGCCTTGACCCGACGAGCCCTCCGCGTCGACGCGGAGGAACGAGAAAGATCCCCGCGCGTCACTTGATCCCGGCGAGGCGGTCCTTCCAGATCTTGAACAGCTCCACCGTGGCCTCCACGTCGCGCAGGCAGTATTCGGCGATCTCGCGGTGGCGTCCTTCGGCCAGCAGGTCGTTGATGTCGATACCGGAGATGCCCTGGGCCTTGGGCGACGGGATGCCGAAGGCCTTGCAGTAGAAATCGAGGTTGAACTTCCGCGCCGCGCCCTCCTTGCCGCTCACGTTGTAGAAGGAGAACTGCTCCGCGAGGTCGCAGTGGGGCTCGGTGTTGTAGCGGTACCCCAGCCAGTCCTTGCGCGTGATGGGCACGTTGAGCAGCGCGGAGCGCAGATAGAGGAAGGGCACGTCGAATCCGCGGCCGTTGAAGGTGACGATGCTGTCGTAGCGCTTGGCGACGTCCCAGAACGCGGTGAGCAGCTCGCCCTCGTCCGGTTGGGGCGCGAACTCCACCGCCGCGGCGACGGCCTCATCGGGCTCCTCCTCGTCGAAGTCGTCCGATTGGAAGAGCACCTGTCCGCGGCCGGTGTCGGCGTTGACCATGGCGATGCAGACGACCTGCGCCGTGAGCGGCCACAGGCTGAACATCTGCGAGATCTCGGCGCGGCGCTTGGCGCGCGCGTCGGGGTCGGGGAGCCGTTCCGCCTCGCGGAAGAGATACTCTTGCTGCGTCTCGTCGAAGTGCTCGAGCCCCAGCGCGGACGTCTCGATGTCGAAGACCAATCGGGCCATGCGGGGAGTCTAGCCGGAGGCGCGCCGCGGAAGGGAGCCAAGAAATCTCACGTGCGGCGGTCCGGGCATCGAGGCGGGAAAAGCAGAAGCGGAAGCAGCGCACTTTCGGTGTCCCGCTTCCGCCTCAGGGTTGGGTCAGGTGATGTTACTTCTTCGCCGCTTTCTTCTTAGCGGCGGGTTTTGCTGCCGCTTTAGCGGCGGGCTTGGCCGCCGCTTTCTTCGCGGCGGGCTTGGCCGCGGCTTTCGCCGGGGCTTTCTTTGCAGGTGCCTTCTTGGCTGCCATCGATCGTCACCTCCCTTCAATGTTTGGAAATCGCTTCCATGGTGCTTCGCGTCTGCGAAGAGGGGGAAAATGTGGAATTCGTCTTGCGGGTTTGTAATGGCGACGACGCACACGGGCCAGCGTTTTCGTTTCTGTGCCCGGAATATTTTGCGCCGGACGCCTCTCCGTCTGCGCGCTTTCCGGGCGCGGCCCGCTCTTCTAGCTTCGCCGGGACATGTCCAGCAGCGCCCCGGAACCCCAGCTCACGCCCATGATGGCGCAGTACCGCCGCATCAAGGCGGAGCTGCCGAAGGACGCGCTGCTGCTCTTCCGGCTCGGCGATTTCTACGAGATGTTCTTCGAGGACGCCGTCGTCGCGTCGCAGCTCATCAACCTCGCGCTCACCAGACGCAACGGCGTCCCGATGTGCGGGCTCCCGCACCACGCGGCGAACAACTACATCGGTCGCCTGCTCAAGCACGGCCGCAAGGTCGCCATCTGCGACCAGGCCGAGGAGGCGAGGCCGGGCAAGCTCGTCTCGCGCGCGGTCACCGCGATCCTCTCGCCGGGCACGCACTTCGACGAGCGCCTGCTTCAGGCCGAGCGGAACAACTTCCTCGCCGCCGTCTTCGCGCACGGCAAGACCTTCGGCCTCGCGGTCGTGGACCTCACCACCGGCGATTTCCGCGTGACCGAGCTCGACGAGGCGAAGTCCCTGCTCGCGGAGCTGGAGCGCCTGCGTCCCGCGGAGCTGGTCCTGCCCGCGGAAGCGCGCTCGCTCGCCGCGATCGTCGGCCTTTCCGCCGCCTCCGACGACGCGGCCGGCATGCTCCCGGCGCGGTCCGCTTCCGGCGCCCAGCTGAGCGGCTACGACGACTGGACCTTCCAGCCCGAGACCGCCGTCTTCACGTTGCGCGAACATCTCAAGGTCGCGTCGCTCGACGGCTTCGGCCTGCGGAACCGTCCCGCCGCCGTCGGCGCGGCGGGCGCGGTGCTCCATTACCTCGCGCACCATCTCCGCCGCGACCTGGCGCATCTCACCCGCCTCGGCTTCTACCAGGTCGCGGACTATCTGGTGCTCGACGCGACGTCGCTGCGCAACCTCGAGGTGCTCGAGCCGCTCCACCGCGACGCGGTGCGGAACACCACGCTCTTCGCCGCGCTGAACCGCACCGCCACGCCGATGGGCGCGCGACGGCTCCGCGACTGGCTCACCCAGCCGCTCGCCGCGTCGGCGCCGATCCATCGCCGGCAGGACTCGGTCGCCGCGTGGATCGCCGCCCCGACCGTGCTGGAGGCCTTCCGCGCGCGCCTCGCCGATGTGCGCGACCTCGAGCGCACGCTCGCCCGGCTCAGCCTCGGGTCCGGCAACGCCCGCGACCTCATCGCCCTGCGCCTCGCCCAGGAACAGGTCCCGTCGCTCCGCTCGCTCCTCGCCGGCATCCGTCCGGCGACCGGTCCCGGTGCCGCGACGTCGACCGACGAGATGGCCCTGGACGAAGAGCCCGTGCCGGATGTCGCCAAGGTCGAGCGGCCGTTGCTGGAGGAGCTTGCCGGGCAACTGGCCGAGCTGCCGGCGCTCGTCGAGCTGCTCGGCCGCGCCATCGCCGACGATCCACCGCTGGCGGTGAAGGAGGGCGGGATCATCCGCGACGGATTCAGCCCCGAGCTGGACGAGCTGCGCGCCGCTGCGCGCGGCGGCAAGGACTGGCTCGCCAAGCTCCAGCAGGACGAGGCGGCCCGCACCGGCATCGCGTCTCTCAAGGTCGGGTTCAACTCCGTCTTCGGCTACTACATCGAGGTGACCAAGGCCAACCTCGCCAAGGTCCCGGGCGACTACGTCCGCAAGCAGACGGTCGCCAACGGCGAACGGTTCATCACCCAGGAGCTGAAGGCGATGGAGTCGAAGATCCTCGGCTCCGAGGAACGCGCGACCAAGCTGGAGCACGACCTCTTCCTGAAGGTGCGCGAAGAGGTCCTCGCCGAGCTGCGCCCCATCCAGCAGACCGCCGGCGCGCTGGCGCAGCTCGACGTGCTCGCGGCCTTCGCCGAGACGTCGCGGCTGCACGGCTGGGTCCGTCCCGAGGTGGGCGACGACGGCGTGCTGTCGGTCCGCGACGGACGGCATCCGGTGCTGGACCTTGCGGCCACCGAGGAACGCTTCGTCCCCAACGACACGGCGCTCGACCTCGTGCAGGAGCAGATCGCGCTGATCACCGGGCCGAACATGGCGGGCAAGAGCACCTACATCCGGCAGGTCGCGCTGCTCGCGCTCTTGGCGCACACCGGCAGCAGCATCCCCGCCGCCTCGGCGCGCATCGACCTGCTCGACCGCATCTTCACCCGCATCGGCGCGAGCGACGACCTCGCCCGCGGCCAGAGCACGTTCATGGTCGAGATGAGCGAGGCGGCGAACATCCTCAACAACGCCACCCGCCGGAGCCTGGTCATCCTCGACGAGATCGGCCGCGGCACCAGCACGTTCGACGGCCTCAGCCTCGCGTGGAGCATCGTCGAGCACCTGCACCAGCAGGTCGGCGCGAAGACGCTCTTCGCGACGCACTACCACGAGCTCACCGAGCTCGGCACGAAACCGGCGGCAACGGCAGCGGACGCCGGTTCTCCGGTCGCCGCGACGGACCCGGGCGAGGAGGTCCCGACCGCACCGGCGTCCGGCCATCGCACGCCGTCGCTGGCGCGGATCCGCAACCACCATGTCGCGGTGCGCGAATGGAACGACCAGTTGATCTTCCTCCGCAAGGTGCTGCCCGGCCCGACCGACAAGAGCCACGGCATCCAGGTGGCGCGCCTCGCCGGCGTCCCGCGCCCGGTGATCGAGCGCGCCAAGGAGATCCTCCGCGTGCTCGAGGAGGCGGAGCTCAACGTGCGCGAACTGGCCGGCGGCGATGGCGACCCGGCGGCCGGAGCGCCTGCGAGGTACCAAGGCCGACGGCACCGCGCCGAACGCGACAAGCTCAAGCAGCTCGCCCCGACGCCGCAGCTCGACCTCTTCTCGTGACGCCGCGCGGGGCGCCGACGAAGCCCGTCCTGCATCGTCCGGTCGTCGCCTGCCGTGTTCAGGGCGCAGGCCGGGCGGCGAGCTCGGCGAACAGAGCGCCCACGGCCCGGGCTGATGCGGGCGCGAGGTGCAAGCCGTCGGAATAGGCGAGCACGAGCCCGCGCTTGGCCGCTTCACGGTTCACATCGATCAGCCCGACGCCGAGTTCCCGGGCCAGCCGGTCGGCATCGCCGGGCGCCGCCGGATCGGCGGGGTTCTCGCGGCCGACCGGCAGACGGAGCAAGACCACTTCGCACCCGCGGCGGCGCAGTTCTCCGACCTGGCCGCGGAAGCGTTCCTGCCACCCCGGATCCGCGGCAGGGAACCGGGCCGAGGCGGAGGGCGCCGCACCGGGCGTCGGCGCCTCGCCGGCCGGCTCGCGCCGACCTTTGAGCCAAGCGTAGAGGAGCGTGGTCGGACGGGTGTCCGCGCGCAGCGCCGGGAGGTGTCCGGCCAGCGCGAAACCGGTCTCGTGGACCACGCCGAGCAAGGTGTCGTCGTTGGCGTGCCATGGTTTGCCAAGGCGATGGACCTCGACGAACACGCGGGGCGGCACCGTGCCCGCGCCCAGCAGCAGCCGGATCCCGAGCTCGGGCCCGGAGCCGTCGAGCGCCAGATTGGCCATGCTGTCCAGCGGTGTGCCGCGGAAGCAGCTCGGGAGCAACCGGCCGGCGATCGACGAACCGACGACGACGTTGGAGCGCGCGGGCTCCATCGACCAGGTCTGCAACCGGATCAGGTTCGCCTGGAAGTTCGATTCGGCGAGCTCGGCCCGCGGGAGCCACGGCCGCACGACAGCCCACACGCCCACCCCGAGGAGCGCGGACACCACGATCACGAGCGCTTGGCGATGGCGGTGCATCTCAGAACTGGAAGTAGATGAAGTCGCCGGGCGAACCCGCGTTGAGGACGGTCATCCACAGCATCATCGCGTACGCCACCGTCTCCGCGCGTCCGGCCCATGCCGGGGCCCGCCGCGCGCATCCGAGCGCGGCGACCGACCACAGATGCCAGGCGACGACCGGCGCCGAGAACACCGCGACGACGAAGAGCGCCTGGACCTGCGGGCCGCCGGAGTTGACGGCGAGACAGCGCGCGTAGGCGACGGCATGGGAGAGATCCGGCAGCTTGAAGAGCAGCCACAGCGCGGACACCACGTTGAAAACGACGAAGGCGCGGGCGGCGCTGCCGACGGTCCAGCCGACGGCTTCCTTGGCGCGCCCATGTCCGAGGAAGAACCGTTCGCCCGCGAGCAGGAGGCCGTGGGCGGTGCCCCAGATCGCGTAGCTCCAGGCGGCGCCGTGCCACAGGCCGCCGAGGAACATCACCAGGAAGAGGTTCACATAGGTCCGTCCGGCGCCGCGACGGTTGCCGCCGAGCGGGAGGTAGAGGTATTCGCGCAGCCATGAGCTGAGGCTGATGTGCCAGCGGCGCCAGAACTCGGTGAGGCTGCGGCTGAGATAGGGCATGTCGAAGTTCAGCGGCAGCTCGTAGCCGAAGAGCTTCGCCAGCCCTTGGGCGATGAGCGAATAGCCGCCGAAATCGGCGAGGATCTGGAACGAGAACCCGTACAGCAGCGCGAGCAGGTTGATCCGCGGCAGGTCGGTGAACTCCGGGAAGCGGAGCGCGGCCGTCGCGTCCTTGAGGTTGTCGGCCACCACCATCTTGAGGAAGAAGCCGAGCACCAGCTTCTTCACCGCGCCGTCCCAATCGACGTCCGCCAACCGTTTGGCGCCGATCTGGTGGAGGAACTCGCCGGCCTTCACGATCGGACCGGCGACGAGCTGCGGGAAGAACGACTTGAAGAACCACACCTTGGCGTGGAACCAGCCGCGTCCGCCGGCCGCGGTCGGCGCCGCCAGCCCGACGATGCCCGCGGCACCGGCCCACCAGGCCTCCATCACGAGGCTGATGCCCTGGAACGTGTAGAACGAGATGCCGATGGGCAGCGGGATGTGGGACAGCCGTTCGCCCCAACGCGCCCAGAGCGCGGCCGGTAGCAGGAGCTTCCCGATCAACGCCGCGTACTTGAAGAACCCGAGGGCGCCGAGGTTGAAGGCCAGAGCGAGCCCGAGCACGACCCGGCGCCGGAGGTCGGAGCGCCCGGCGGAGAGGAGCTCCTGCGCGGCGAAGCCGTTGACGAGGGTGGAGAGGACGAGGAGGGGGAGGAGCTTCCAGTGCGGGCTCCCACCGGCATCGGTTCCCCAGCCGTAGAAGGCGAAGCTCGCGACGGTGAGCACCCCGACCTGCCAGCCCGCGCGCCGGCCGGCGTGGTGCAGGGCGAACACCAGCGGCAGGAAGACGGCGAAGGACCAACTGTTGAACAGCATGGGAAGCCGCCGGGCGAGGCGGCGTGACCGGTTTGCTACCAGAGCGCGACGGGACGAACCAGCGGTTTCCCGCGGAGAACGGCGTTGCCGCACCGGTGGCCCGTCGGTACGGTGCGACGACCATGTCCGCGTTCGCCCGCCAACTGCAGTTCGAGAAGATCCTCTGGCTCGGAGGCGCGATCGTGGCGTTCATCCTCTTCTCGGCGCTGCTGGTCGCCAGCAGCTACCTCGCTTTGTTCGCGTTCGGCGGGCTCCTGTGGTTGGTCCTGCTCCCGTACCATTCGCAGATCGCGGTGCGGCTGGCGATCGCCACGTTCAGCTCGTCGCTGATCGTGCCCTTCTTGCCGGGCCGCCCCCCCGTCTACGAGGCCGCGGCGCTTCTCGGCTGGTCCGGGCTCGTGATCACCCTGTCGCTCCGCCGGTACAGCGTCGGGATGGGCGACACCATCCGCCGCAACCGTTGGGTCTTCATCGGCCTCGCCGGTTACATGCTCGTGCTGCTGCTGCTCATGAGGCAGCGCGGCAGCGGGTTCATGATGTTCGGCAGCAGCCAGACCGGCGGACGCCGCTACGTGCTGCAGTTCGTCTGCTCGATCCTCCCGGCGCTTTTCGCGGCCACCCTGCCGGACCACCGGTTGATCCGGCGCCTGTTCATCATCCAGTGCCTCCTCTCCGTCACCTTCGTGGCGGCGGAGTTCGCGCTCGACCACCTGAACAGCGCCGTCGCGACGGTGCTCTATTTCGTCGACCTCCCCTGGGACGGCGTGAACTTCCTCCAGCAACGGTGGGTCGGCGGCATCCGCCGGTACCAGTCCCTCAGCATCCTCTCGGTATCGATGCTGTCGCTGGTGTTCACGTTCTACTCGCTCCGCGACCTCGCCAGCCGCCGGGTCGTGTGGCTGGGGCCCTTGGTGGTGGGGTTGATGAGCCTGGGGCTCCTGAGCGGCCACCGGTCGTTCGTCTATCTGATCTTCTTCCTGCTGATGACGCTGGCCCTCACCGAGCGCTTCTTCCATCCCATGCGCATCATGGTCACGACCCTGCTGGTCGGCCTGGCGCTGGGCCTCTCCTACACGTTCGCGGATTCGTTGCCCCAATCGGTCCAGCGCGCGCTGTACATCTTGCCGGGGTTCCCGGCGGAGGGGCAGGTCCGCATCGACGCCCAGAACACCATCTACGGCCGCCAAGCGGTCTTCGAAGCGAGCATGGAGATCATGCCGGAGTACCTGCTCTTGGGACGCGGGTTCGGCTCTCTCGGCGGCGATGCGTCGGACGAATCGCTCAGCGTCGCCGACCAGCACGTCCGGGCCGGCATCTTCTACAACGGCCCGATCACCTTGCTGATCAACACGGGGATCCCGGGCACCGTGTGCCTCTTCATGTACATGGGCGGAGGACTCGCCCTGACCATCCGCATCATCCGGCGCCTCCGGGCCCAGGGCATCCACGACACCTTCGACCGGGCCTGCGCCGTGCTGGCGTCGGTCTGGATGGCGAACCTGATCCTGTTCCTCGTCGTCGCGGGTTCGCCCGAGGACGCCGTCCGCTCCTTCGGCCTGATGACCGGCATCCTGATGGCCTGCGAGCACAACCTCATCCGGCGCGCCAGTGAACCGTCCGAGCTGCCCGACGTCGCCTGACCGGCCCGCGGGCACGCCGGCCGTCCCGCGCGTCCTGCACCTCCTCGGCGCGACCGGGGACCACGGCGGCATCGTCTCCGTCCTCCGGGGGCTTCAGGTCGCCACCGAAGGCCGGCTCCGGAACGTGGCCTGGGTCAACGACGGCTTCCGCTTGGAGCGCTCCCCGGCGCTCGATCTCCGCCGCTCGCCGCACGCGCTCGATGAATCGGACGGTCATCTGCGCCTGCTGGTCCGCGCGCTGAAGGCGTGGCCCGGGCTCCGGCGGTTGCTCGCCGCGGAAGCCTTCGATGTCGTCCACGCCCACACGCGGGGATCCTTCCCGCTCGCCTGCGCCCTCGCCGCGCTCCGCCGATCGCCGCCGGTGGTCTTCACCAACCACGCCTACGCCCGCCGCATCGGGCTCTATCGCCGCGCCGGCCGCTGGCCCCGGCTCACGACGACGCTCCTGACCCCGAACATGGCGCGCCACTACGGGCTCGAAGCGGGGCCCGACGTCCGGATCATCTCGGAGTGCGGCGCCGACGCGTTCTTCGCCCGGCCTCTTCCCGTCGCCCCGCGCGCGCCAGGTCCGATGCGGATCGTCGGCATCGGGAACCTCGTCCGATGGAAGCGCTGGGACCTCGTTCTGCGCGCCATCGCGGGACTCCCGCCCGGGATCCGCGACGCGGTCCGTCTGGAGGTGTGGGGCCCCACACCGGAGGACGCCGATGCCAAGGCCTACGCCGGCGAACTCCTGGCGCTCACCGGTTCGCTCGGCCTCGGCGACGTCGTCCGCTTCCCCGGCCCGACACGCCAGGTCGCCGATATCGTCGCGGCCGCCGATTGGTTCGTGCTGCCGTCCACCAACGAGCCATGCTCGGTCGCGCTCATCGAAGCGCTGGCGCTGGGTGTCCCGGTGATCGCTTCCGCCAGCGGCGGCAACGTGGACATCGTGGCCGACGGCGTCACGGGCTGCTTGTTCCGGCCGGACGACGTCCAAGACCTGACCGCCAAGCTCGGCGCCGTGGTCCGCGGAGAGATCCGGCCCGCCGCTCCGGAAGTATCACGCGAAAGCGTCCGGCAGAGATCGGCCTCCGCGGTCGCCGAGGAATACCTCGCGCTCTACCGCGAGCGGATGAGCTCGCGTCCGGGGCCCGCTTGATCAGGCGCGCTTGCGGATGACCGCAGCCACGGCCTCGCCGGATTTCCCGTCGCGCCGGCACTCGACCGTGGCGATGCCGGCCAGCTCAGCGCGGCACGACCGAGGTCGCCGGTCGCGCCCGGTGATCACCAGGTCGCCGTCTTCCTCGTCGAAGTTCCACTGGTGCATGCCGGCGAAGCCTTCGCGCACGGCTTCGTTGCGGTAGTGCCAGAGGAACACGACGCAGCCGGGCTTCACGACCTCGACCATCTCGGCGACGCACTTCATCGGGTCGCGGCTGTGGTCGATGGCGTTCGCGCTGGCCACGAAATCGAAGGAATCCTTCGCGAACGTCGCCGTGAGCTCCTCGCCGAACGCCTTGGTCGTCCGCACCGGCGGCACGATCCCAAGCTCGCCGAGCACCCGGTCGAAGCTCTCCGCCAAGCAATCCACCGCCACGATCTCCAACGTCCGGCCCGGCCACTTCTTGCCGAGCGTCGTGAGCGGCCCGGCGCCGACGTCGAGCACGCGGAGCGAGGTCCGGTCGGCCGCGGCGGAGGACCCGATGAAATCGCGATGCTGCTGATGGAACGCGGCGTCGGGATCGGTGCGGAACGCGAACGCGCCCTTGTCCCATCGCTTGCCCTGGTCGGCCAACGCCCGCCGCCAGAACCCCAGCTCGTGGTCCATGCCGTCCTCGTACGAGGCGGATCCGGGGCCGAGAACTCGGCTCTTCAGGCGGCGAAGGAGGGACAGCATGGCGGGCGCGGGATGGACGATGGAAGCGTGCGGACCCCCGGATTCAGTCCGCGCCGGCGACCGAGGGGAAGCCCTTTCTTCTCGCCTACAACTCCACGCGCAGTGGGACATCGTGTGCGCAAGGGCGATACCGGCCAGATGGAGCCAAGTCGCGCGCGGCTCCGGCCGAGCAAGGTCGGACGCACTAGCTCGGCCGGAGCCGAGCATCACCCTGCGAACGACCGTGCTCCCGCGGACGGACTTTCCAGCCCGCCGCGCATCACCAGACCGTGCACGGAATCCGTCCTTGATTCCGAAGTTGCGGTGCCTACGTTCGCCCCACTTCGCCCAAACCGCCGTGTCGCCATCTGCGTCCATTGCTATCCCTCTGCCGTCCGACTCCGTAGTCAGAGCACCCATGGAGTTGGTGGGCCGAAATTGGTCTCAACCGAGGGCGGACACCCCACCGCGCCGCGATCCGACAGGTCGCACGGTCGGTCAACGTGAGAAAGCCCGTAAGAACACCTCAACCTCTTGAAAACACAGAACCTCATCCGTCACCTCTTCAGTTGCATCGTGGTGATCGCCGTCCTGCTCGGGGCACCAGCGTGGGGCGCGGGCACCAACACGCAGACTCTCACCTGGACCGGCACCACCAACACGATCCTCGCCCTGAACACGCCCTATGCGCTGGGCGCGACGGCAAGCAGCGGCTTGCCCGTGACCCTACGGGTAGACACCGGTCCTGCGGTGATTGCGGAGGGGAAGATCACTGTGTCGGGCACGGGCACAGTAGTCGTCACGGCAGAGCAAAGCGGTGACGCGACATTCAGTGTGGCACACGAGACCCGGACATACAATCTGCGGCACGCGGCGCTGAGGGCCGTGGGCGGATATGCCGCGGGCAGCGATGCGGTCGGCATGGAGGTAGCTGAGAACTTAGCCTACGTCGTGAACGTCCAACTCGGCTTGCAGATTCTCGATGTCCACGATCCGCTCAAACCTGTGCGGGTAGGCGGGTGGGGCACGAATAGCTATTCCCTCGGCGTGGAGAAAGTGGGGAATTTGGTATATCTCGCGGATGGTTATCTTGGTTTGCAGGTGCTCGACGTGAGCAATCCTGCCAGCGTGATGCAGATTGGTCGGTATGACACCAGCGGGGACGCTCGCAGCGTGCAGGTGGTAGGTAACCTCGCTTATGTGGCGGACAACGCCAATGGGTTGCAGGTGCTCGATGTAAGCGATCCCGCTAAACCAGTCCGCGTGGGGGGGATTTCTACTGGCGGCGCGGCCTATCAAGCCCAGGTAGTGGGCAACTATGCCTACGTGGCGGCCGACATTGCCGGCTTACAGGTGATTGACGTGAGCAATCCGGCGAACGTCGTGCGAATCGGCGGGTTGGACACGAGCGGCTACGCCCGCGACGTGCAGGTGTCGGGGAGCTACGCCTACATCGCGGACGAAGCCGCGGGGCTACAAGTAATCGATGTGAGCAACCCGGCCCAACCGTTGCGGATCGGCGGTTATCATACGGGCGGCAGCGCCATGGGCGTGAAAGTCGTGGCCAACCTCGCCTACTTGGCGGACGGACCCTCGGGCCTGCACATACTCGACGTGAGCAATCCGGCCGCCCCAGTGCGGATCGGTGGGTTCGTCACCAGCCAACCAGCCTGCGGCGTGCAGGTAGTTGGGAACCGCATCTACGTGGCTTTGCGAAAAGCTGGACTGCAGATTCTGGAGCTGAGTATGGGTTATCCGCAGTCGCTTGCTTGGCCGGAGCCCGCCGGCGATTTCCTGGCCCCAAACGTGGCCCATAAGCTGGACGTGACAGCAAGCAGCGGCCTGCCCGTGACGCTGCGGGTGGAAAGCGGTCCGGCTGTGATCGCCGATGGGAAGCTCAACGTGACCGGCGCTGGCACCGTGTTTGTCACGGCGGAGCAGGCCACCGATGCAGCTTATCTTCCAGTTCGGCTGGCCCGCACCTTCAACGTTGGTCAGGTCGGGCTGGTAAAGGTGGGTGAGTATAACACATTTGGCACAATTGGTTTTGGGCGTGCGCAGGTGGTGGGGAATTACGCCTATGTCGCGAACAGCCAAGTTGGGCTGCAGGTATTCGACGTGAGTATTCGTTCCCGGCCGCTGCTGGTGGGAGTTTATGCCGGGAGTGGTCACGCTCGCGATGTCCAGGTAGTCGGGAACCATGCCTACTTGGCAGCCAACGAAGCCGGTTTGCAGGTGCTAGATACCAGCACTCCGGCAAGGCCCGTGAAGATTGGTGGCATCAGCACCGGCAGCTTTACCGTCGGCGTGCAGGTGGTGGGGAACTATGCCTATATGGCTGATGGATACGCAGGCCTACAGGTGATCGATGTGAGAAATCCAGCCAGTCCAGTGCGGGTAGGTCGAGTCGGCACCCTCGGTGCTGCCGCCGGAATACATGTTGTCGGGAACTACGCCTATGTTGCGGAACGTGACGCCGGGTTGCAGGTGTTTGATGTGAGCAATCCTACCAACCCCGTGCTGATGGGTGGGTATAATCTGATTGGTAATGTTTTCGGCGTGCAGGTAGTGGGTAACTACGCCTATCTGGCGAACTATTCCGCCGGCTTGCGATTGCTGGACGTGAGCAATCCAGCCAACCCATTGGAAGCAGGTGGGATAGTTTTGACTCAAACCTTCGACGTGCAAGTAGCGGGAAACTACGCTTATGTGGCGGATGGGATTGCTGGCGTGCAGGTGGTTGACGTGAGCAATCCGGTCAAGCCGGTGCGGGTAGGTGGGTATGACACAAACGGCCAAGTCAGCAGCGTGCAGGTGGTAGGAAGCTACGTCTACGTGGTGGATGATGTAGACGGGTTACAGATTCTGGAACTAAGGCTACGCTACCCGCAGACGCTAGATTTCCATTTGCCGACGGAAGTCATCCTCCAACCCCCGCCCGCTGTCCCGATCGCTACCGCTAGCAGCGGACTGCCCGTCACGCTATCTGTCGTCAGCGGGCCAGCCACTCTGATGGACAATCAAATCACCTGGACCGGCTTCGGCCCGGTTACTCTGCGCGCCGAACAGGCGGGCGACGACTTCTTCCTGCCCGGGAGCGGGCAGTGGACCGTGAACGTCATCCCGCGGCGGCTCGGCGCTCGCTTGATCGGCCCGCAGTTCGAGGTGTTCTGGGCCACCGGCTTCGCCGGCCTACAATTGCAAGGCCGCACCTCGCTTACGCCGGACAGCGCGTGGCAGAACATCACGCCCCCCTCCGTGGAAGCCGCCGGTGAAGCCCGCGTGCGCTTGGACGCCGCCACACCGCTCCGCTACTTCCGGCTCCTCCAACCGTGAGGCACAAGACTGGGCCCTTTCCAAGCGTCACAGCAGCGGAGCCTTTCCGAGCCACCGTCATCAGCGCCGTCACAACCCACCGGTCGCCGCGCGCGACAGCTCGCGCAGCTTCTCGGCGTCCGGATGCGCCTTGTAGAACGGATCGAGCGGAAAGCATCCGCTCACCAGCCCGTTCCTCGGACCGGTCGTGCATTCGCTGAACGTGCGGCAGATCTCGCGGCGGCGCAGCGGACGACCCGCGATGACATCGCGCGGCAGCTCCGCGTAGCTGAGCACGGTGCGGCCGAGGCCGATGACGTCCACGTTGCCCGCGGCCAGCTGCGCCCCGGCGATCGCCGGCAACCATTCTTGCAGATAGCTGTACGCGGTGCCCACCAGCAGCAGGTCGGGGAACTCCTTCTTCACCCGTGCCACCGCGGCGATCTGGCGCGCGACGCCGACGAGCGGATCCTCCGGCGGCAGATACCCGTCGCTCGGCGGGACCGCGGCGGGACGTTGCAGATGCGGGTTGTAGTACGGGCTCGCCGCCGTCAGGCAGACCATGCGGATCCCGAGCTCGCGCATCTGCCGCAACAAAGCGAACGGTTCGTCCCACGCGATCCTCGACGGGTCCGCCGGATCGCCGCCGAACGCGTACGGATACGGCCCGCTCCACGGCACCGGCACACCGCGGCCGTCGGGTCCCTTCTGGTACGGCAGCTGGTCGAACAGGCTCAAGCGCACGCCGATCTCCAGCCCGGGCGCGTCGCGGCGGATGCCTTCGACGATCTCGCGGAGGAAGCGCATCCGGTTCGCCAACGGTCCGCCGTACGGACCCGGCCGGTCCACGGCGCTGAGGAACTCGTGCCCGAGATAACCGTGGCAATGCTTCACGTCCACGAAGTCGAACCCCGCCTGCTGCGCCCGCACCGCTGCGGCGACGAAATCCCCGACCAGATCGCCGATCTCGCCGTCGGTCAGCACCGGGGCGTGCGACACGACGCCCACCCGCGCGTCGAGCAGCGGATGCCGGTAGGCGACGCGCGGAGCCGGGCGCTTCGGGTCGTCGGGACGCGCCCATCGGCCCGAATGCGTGAGCTGGAGACCGATGCACAGGTCGTCGGTCGGGCCGGACTTCGCATGTTCGGCGACGAGCAGCTCGCGCAGCTCGGCGATGCCGGCCCGGTTCGCCTCGGTGAGCACGAGCT
>CANGMH010000040.1 GCA_947454005.1 Verrucomicrobiota bacterium | reverse complement strand
GGACCGGCCCACATGGTCGCTCTGCCTGCCGTCCGGCGTGTGGGTCGTCGCCCAGAGGAAGACCGGCCCCCCTGCGGCCGGAGAGCCGTCGGGCCGTCGGAGCCGTTTGAGCGGGATGCTGGCGACGATGCCGACGACATTGCCGCGGAAGAACCGCGGGAAGATGAAGGGATCGTCGAAGATCCCGCACTGGATGTTGATGGCTCCGGGTTTCCAGGCCGAGGGCCGGACGAGTTCGCCGGAACCATCGGCTTTTTGACGACCGGGGCTCACCATGTTGACCGGTCCCGGGATGCCTTCGATGCGGGTCTTCTCCAGATCGAGGTCGACCTCCGAGTTCTCGGCGTCCGATTCGAACTTGAGGTGGAAATCGAGAAGTGCTTCTTCGGCGATATGGTCGGGGTTGGCGATGATCCCTCCGTACAACGCCTGGGCCGATGCGTCCTCCTGGTGCTGGGAGACCAGGCCGCCGCGTTCGGCCAGGAGCCTCCTGACGAGGGCATGCGCCTGTTCGTGCGCGGCCAGCGGGATCTTCATCCCAGCGGGGACGGCGCGGTCGGCCGCATCGCTGGCGGCGATCGCTTCGGCGACCCTGTGGTCGAGGTCGGCGATGGTCGCGTCGTAGCCGCGGCCGTCCCGCGTCTTCGCCGGGTCGAAGAAGCGCACCTCGGGGTCCAGGTCGAGATGCACCCGGAACGAGTACTTCGGGACGTCCTTGCCGATGCCGGCGATCTGCCACGGCAGCAGCCGGCGCCGGACGCAGAGGCTCACGATCAGTTGGTCCGCTTCGCCGACCCGCGCGGCGTCGAGGATCGGTGAACGATCGGCGTCGACCAAGAAGGCGTGGAGGTCGGTGATGTTGGCGACCGGATCGTCCTGGAGCTTGAACGGGTTGACGGTGCTCATCGGATCGGCGTGGTCCGAGCCGCGCACGGGTGACAACAACGTCGTGAAGACGAGCAACGCGGTTCCGAAGAGAGGGAAGCGGAGGTTCATGGTCGGTCGGGTCTCGGGCTTGGAACTCAGCGGATGACGGCGGCGGCGGCCTTCTGACCGAGCCGGCGATAGCTTTCCCAGCGGTTCTCGTCGTAGAACTGGTCCGCCGTGGAATCCTGTGGGAAGTCGGCGTTGAGCTTGGCGAAACGCGCGACGTCGAGCGGTTCATCCCCGGTCAGGCTGGCTTTGATCATCAGCAACCAGGAGTCGGGAGCACGGCCGTCCTGGTAGACGATCCGCGCGATCGCCGCGTGCCTGGTGCCGGGGCCGCCGTGGGACGGGTTGCCCTTGATCTCGCCGAGGCTGCCGATCGCGCCGAGATCGATCCAGTGGCGCACGATCGCCGGCGGCACGGCTTCGACCGCGTCGCTCGGGGTGAACTCCGACGGATCGACCCACACCACTTCCGCGCCGAAATCGACCCGGACGGCCTCGACCCAGGTCCCGAGGTCGTCGAACGCGTACCCGACATCGCGCGTGGCGTCGGTGGCGATGATGAACGGTACCCGCCGCCGCACGAGCTCGTACAACGCGCTGTTGTCCAGGTGACCGCCGTCCGAGAGGTTCCAGAGCTCGCACGAAGGCCCGCCGAACCGTGCGGTCCATTCCGACAGCAAGAGGAACTGGGTGCGGAAGACCGAGCCCGGGAGCTCCTTGAGACGCCTCCACACGTTGGCCGGATAACGGCCGGGGCGTTCGGTGGCGCGGATCCCCGAGTCCCACCAGAAGCCGAGCCGTAGGTTGACGATGCCCATGAACAAGGCTTCCAACGCATTGGTGGACCGGCCGCGGCCGGTCGAGAACGCTGCGCCGGAGGTCCCCACCCAGTCTCCGAGCGAGAGCCCCTGGACGACCGCCGGATATCCGTCGCGGCGCGCCAGCGGATGGAACGAGCCGGGGTCCGCGTCGACCCGCAGCGCGTCGAGCGTGGGCGGGGTGTACTGGTCGAGGTCGATGCCCTCGATCCATCGACGGAAGCGGAGCCAACCCGGGACCTCGACTCGACGCGACCATGTGGCGAAGTAACGCCGACCGACGCTCGCGCCGAACGAACCCACGGTCATGAGCGTTCCTTTGCGGGTCGCATCGTGACGCTGCGACGCGTGGTCCACCGTCTCGTTGATGCAGACCGAGATCAGGTGCAACGGACCGCCGTGTTCCTCCGGTCGGTAGAGATGGTGCGGGATGTCGTCCCCGGCCTGGGTGATCGACACGTCGGCCGCGACGGCGTCCTTTCCGCTGGTCCGATCGGTGTTCGTCGCCCCCAGGAACGTGCGGACGATGCGGGACGAGTAGGTGGCGTGGAGCGACGTGAGGTTGAGGAAGTCGTACGCCCGTCCGAGCACGACCGAGAAGACGAGCGTGACCACCACGACGGTCCATGCCGTCAGCGGCTCGGCGGCGAGGAACAACTTGTGCGTGGCGACGTCCACCACGAACAACAGCACCAAGGCGAGCAGCACCGCGGTCAGCTTGAGCATCGTGGCGGCGTCGGGCCCGTCGCCCTTCGGGATCACGCGGTCGGCCCAGGTTCGCAACAGCCGGAGGCCGGGCGCCAAGGCGAGGAACGCCGCGGCCGCTTCGGCGAGATGGCTTGTCCCCGCGACGGTCCTTGCCAACGAATCGATACCGACCCAGACCACGGTCCCGGCGAAGAGGAGCAACGCCTCGCCCAAGCCACGGCTCAGGCGGTTGCGGGCGGCCGCTCCTTCTTGTTGCAGTTGCCGCGTCGTGCTCTCCGGAAGCCCGCGCCGGGCGGATTCCTGCCAGAGCCACGCGAGCCCGAGGATGCCGAGCGCTCCTCCCGCCCAGAGCCCGCCGCCGGACAGCCCGAGGGCGACCGATGCTCCGGCGACCAGTACGACCCAAGCCGCGAACGGATACGGCGGATGCGCCCTGTACGACGACGTCTTCGGGGCCAGCCAGTAGCCGAGCGTCATCGGCACGACGACCAGACCGAGCATCGCCACCGGGATCCACCACCAAGCGGACGGCGTGACCGGTCCCCACATCGACGGCCCCGGCGGATGCGCGAGCGGCCCGGGGAAGAGCGTCGATCGAGCGGTTCCGGCCAAGAGAGCGAACACCACGAAGGCCAGGGCCCCGACGACGATGTGCACCGCGAACAGGTTGCGGAAAAAGATCCCGACCGCGATGAGCCAGTCGTTGGTCCCGTTCGCGACGAGGTAATCCGACTGGGACCGGAGCCATCGCAACGGGGCGCTCCGGTTGTCGGCGAGGATGTCTTGGGCCCTGCCGCACGGATCGCCCGCGCTGGTCACCGCCTTCCGGGTGAAGAGCCGCCCCAGGAAGCTTCCCGTGAACGCCCCGCCGGAGACGGTCGAGATAAAATCGACATGACGGAGCCGGCCCTTGGCCGCGAGCTCCTGGACCACGCCCAACGAGAAGGTCGCGCTGCGGATGCCTCCGCCGGAGAGCGCCAATCCGACCACGTTCCGCATCGGTCTCTCCGCCGTGCCGCCGCCGGCATCGCCTCCGGCGTCCGGGGCGAGGACCGGGCGCCGGGCGGGCGGCACGAAGACGTTGTCCTCGTCCACCGCCGCCACGGAGCGGCGCTTGGCGATGGCGGCCGTCTCGAGGTCGCGGATCTCGTCCGGATAGACCGCGTCGCACCGCTCATGCAGGAAGGTGTCGGCGGCCTTCTCGCTGACCATGAAGATCGGCGCGAGGATGAAATAGCCCGGGATCTTCGGGAACACCGAGGCGTCGACGACGCGCAGCCCTTGGACACCGTGGACCCGGAAATGGCTGTCCAGGACGGCGTTCTTGTCGGACAGGGCCGCGGCGTCGGCCTGCCAACGATCGCTGCCGATGCGGCATGTCCCGCACGCGTGATGACCCCACGCTTCGTTGATGATCCAGTCGCGCAGCGACCAAGGTGGAAGGCCCTGGGCCGCGCGGCCGGCGTTCGCGGCCTCGAGGTAACCGGCCGGCTGGATCTCGCGGGCGAACACGTTGCCGGTCGCGCGGGTGATCTCGCGCATCGAACCGATCGCCTCGACCATCGCGTCGACATCGTCCGCCCAGCCGGGACCGCCGCCGTGTTTCTCGGCCTGGTCGAATGAATTGAAGCAGATGTCCGGCGTGTCGAGCGGGTCCGCGCTCCGGAGGCGCACGGTGCCGCCGTCGTTCCTCGTGTAGGCCTTGAGGATCACCCAGGTCCAGAGGTTCCGCTGGTCGCATGGCGCACCCTTGACCGGACGCAACAGCTCCTTGGACCAGCGCCAATAGTATCCGCGGAAGGCCGCCGGCGCACCGAACGTCAGGAGGTCCGGTTCCGGCCCGTCGGCAGCGGCGGATCGCTGGAGCACGGCGATGGTGCCGCCGTTGGTGGCGTAAAGCCCTTCGCGCTTCGCTTTCCATTCCGCCAGCAGCCTGTCCTTCGGGTCGTTCGGGTCGAAGGCGATGGTGTCCAGCGACCGCAGGTCGTCGCGGAGTTCGCTGACGACGCCGACCTCGTACCGGTCCTGCAGGTTCCGTCCCACCCCGGGAAGCACGACGCGCCTGGGGATGCCGTGCGTGGCGAGTTCCGCCTCGGGTCCGATGCCGCTGAGCATCAGCAACTGCGGCGTGTTGAAGGACCCGCCGCAGAGGACCACCTCGCCCTTGGCCGTGAAGGTCCGTGGACCCGTGGCAGCACAACCTGCTTCGGTGTGCCGCACGAAGAACTGCACCTCGCCTTGCGGCTGCGCCTGGCCGTGCTTCGGGCTGGCTCGGTAAAGATCGTCGCCGCGGATGCCTTTGACGCCGATCGCGCGAGGGGTCCCGCTGGTCCCGGCCGCCCGGTCGAACAACACCTCGGTGACATGGACGCCCTTCGCGATGACCAGGCGGTCCGGGTGCGCCTTCTGGGTCTTGAGGATGAACTCGCGGACACCGGCCCGCCGGCCCTTCATCGAACGGCCGTCCTCGTCGCGGACGTTCTGGCCTCCGATGCCGGTCGGGATCAGGAACACGCCGCCGTCGGGGTTGGCGGACCGTGTCCCGTTGTCGTTGGGATCGAACGCCCGCACGAAACCGAGGGTGATCAGCAGACGCTTGAGCACCGCGGTCAGGGTCGAGCTGTCCTCGATCACCTTGAACGCCGACCGGACCAGCACCTTGGTGAACTCCGCGTCGGTCGCCACGATCCGGGTGATCAGCTTGGGCGGGATGAAACTGGTCGGCTGCCAGCCCTTTCGACCGTGGCCTCCCTCGTCGAGCACCGACTTCGGGTTGATGAAGCGCATGACGGCCAGGAAGGCCGTGTAGAACCATCCGAGCACGGCGGACAGGAACCCGCGGTACTCGTCGATGTAGAGGCACTGCTCGAACTTCGCGAAGTACGGCCCCATGTTGTCCGGGCTCCAGGAATCGTCGCCCGTGAGATCCGCGATGTGCTGCCAATCGCGGTCGTTGGGCCGGATCACGATCATCGCGTGGTGTCCGGTGCATCCGCCGACGCCGGAACTCCGCGGATAGAAGATGCCGCCTTTGCCCCGGCTGCCGGCCGGCGGCGATCCGGGCTTCGCCGGGTCCAAGGATGCGGAGGACGGGTCCCGCTCGGCATCGTACTTGTGGTCCGCGCGCTGCCTCGCGTCGTCCTCGTAATGGCGGACCGAGTACTGCCAACTCAGCGTCTCGTCCTCGGTCGACGCGCCGTGGAACAGCGGTGCTTCCAGCACGGCGGTCGCGTCTTCCGGGCGCTGTCCGGACCGCTTCGCCGCCCCGGTCAGCGCTTCCTTCGGATTCTGACCGGCCTCGACCAGCAACACCTTCTTGCCTCCTTCGGCGAGGCGGCAGGCGAGGGGCCCACCACCGGCGCCGGATCCGACGATGATGTAGTCGAACGGTGATGTCTCGGGCGAGAAGGCCGGAGCCTCGGACGTGGCCGCGTGGTGTCTTTCCTGCGCAGTCATGGCGGGGCGGGGAGAGGGGCCGGGGGATCAGAGGGTCTTCAGGAAAGCGATGAGGTCCTGTTTCTCGGTGTCGCTGAGCGACTCTCCGAACAGATGTCCCCGGTCCATCACGAAGTCGGGGCACTTGCTCGCGTCCAACAACGGTTGGCCGGCGCGCCGGATGAAGAGCTGGTAGGCATCGTCCCCGGTGAGGCCCTGTTTCTTGATCTCGGCCATCGCGAGGACGAGCGAGAGCACGGCTTTGGGCACCTTCGGCGATTCCGGGTCCATGCTCATGATTAGACTGACCGGAGTGCCTCTGGGGATGGGACCGACCTGGACCGGGAACGGTCCGATCGCGACGTTGGCGACCGGGATGGTCGCCAGCTTGCGACCGTTGATGAAGCTGTTCGCCGCGTAGCCGATCAGGGCCACGACGACAGCCAGTGTCGCGAAGAACGCCCGGGAGAAGCCCGGCAGCGTCGGACGCGCTTTCCAACCGATGAGCAAGGCGACGACCGCCACGCCGCCGCCGGCCAACGGGCCCGCCCAGCGGAAGACGACGAACGCGACCGCGGCCAAGAGGAGCCGGAGCAAGGTCCGGGCGGTCTTGTCGCAATCGGGCCGGGCCTGGATGAAGATCACCCCGTAGGAGGCCAAGGCGACCGCGATGATCCACCACTGCCCGGAACTGAGCTCGAGCAACCCGGCGGCGCCCATCAGCAGGACGCCCGCGGTGCTGCCTCCGCCGCCCAGGCCGGTCAACGCGATGCCGGCCGCAACGATCACCGCCAAGAGCAGCAAGGCGACCCCGAGGTAGCGAGGACGGTGCTTCCAAGCGAGGGCCGCCAAGAGTGCGACCAAGAAGACCCAGAGCCAGCGCGAGACGACGGCTGTGACGACTGGGCCGACGATCCCTTCGACCAGCGGCCGCACGAAGGCCGGTGCGAACGCGACGCTGCTGTCCTGAGGCACCCGGTAGATGAAGCCGGGATCCCGGGCCGCGGAGGGCGAGGCACCGCCACGCAGATCGCCCGGGCGCGTCACGACCATCGCCGGATCGATCCGCGGCCCGGGATCGTTGCCGGACTGGATGGCGTCCAACCAGCGCAGTTCGTCGGCCGACAAGACGAGCGACCGGGTCGGACGTTTGTCCTTCCAGAGCATCCGTCGCATCGCGTCGGTGAACTGGACGAGGCGGCCCTTGACCGAAGGGTCGTCGAGATAGAGGCCCATCGAGTTGTTGTGCAGATACGGTGCCGTGGCCCATAGCGAGACGTGCGTCGCCGGCCGGAAGTATCCGCGGCCGCCGCCTGGCGCTGTGAAGGTGTCGGTCCCTCCGCTCACCGGGTTGAAGTAGGAGATTGCTCCGACGGCGGGCAGTTCCTTGTACGTGGTGGAGCTGAAGTTGTCCCAGACGTGGCCTTCGATGCCGTTGCTCGCGACCGCGCGGGCGGTCGAGGTGCCGACCAGCGTGATCGGCACGCGGATGTCCGTGGAAAGATAGTTGTCCTCCCAGAACGGGTGACGATCGGTCAAGGGATCGCCCCCGAGGTCCCCGGTGGAGCGCACGAGGTCATGAAGATGTTCCTTGTAGTCCTTGTAGGCGGGGCTCGTCTTGTAGGCGTCCCAATGGGTCGCATCCATCGGCAGCACATACCGCGCGTTGGTCGGCGCGGCTTGGTCGGCCCACGACGCGCTTCCCGGCTTGTGCTCGAACCCGAGCCCGAAACCCGCGGGCTGCTTGCTCGAATGACAGACCGCGCAGTGGTCGAGCCACACCTGGCGGCCGTGCTTCCGCTGCTCGGGCGAGTCGAGGGCCAGCAGCGCCGCGGCGGCCTTGCTCGGGGTCGCTCCGTCCGGTTCCTTGGCGGCGGACAGCTTCATCGGCTGCGTGCTCGCGTGCGGGCCGGCCGCAGGAGGCAAGGGGACCGCGGCCGAGGCTGTCTTCGGGGCACCGACGCCCTTGTTGAGGAACGTGAAGTAGGCGGCCAGATACGGCACCCGGTACCGGTCGTTGACCATCCAGTACACGGAGTTCTTCTGGCAGACCTCGAGGCTGAAAGGGACCTGAGGGCGGAACCCGATGATCGGGTTGTGGCAGAGGTTCCACTGCTCGTAGAAGGTGCCGATGTTCAGGTAGACGCGGGCGAGGGCCCCGAAGGCCCCGATCGAATCCGATCCGTCGAGCAGCACCCGCGGCGTGTGCCGCCAGTCCTGGCCGTTGTGCAGGACCGGCAGGCCGGGGTCCTCTATGCTCGGGGCGAGGACGTTGGCCGGGCTCTGGCGCTCCGTCGGGTTCAACTCGGCGCGGCCGAGGCGCGCGTTGATGTTGAACACGGCGTTCATCGTGTTCGCGTTGTTGATGTGGTCGGTGCTGACGAGCGACGTGTCCACCGTGCCCGGCTGCTGGCTCGCCAAGAAGTGGAACAGGAAGCTGTTCGGCGTCTGGAGGTTCCCGAACGCCGGCTGCGGTTTCCAATATTGGGCGCCGATGTTGGACGAGAGGTTCGCCCAATCCGGCGCCTCGCGGTCGGCCGGCGGATTCAGCGGATGCGGCCCGATATGGCAGAACCCGCACGAGACGCTGACGCGGAACGGCCGGACCAGCTTCGGATCCACCGTGATCTTCGGATCCGTGTAGTAGCGGTCGTGCGTCTCAAGCACCTGGTTGGTCCAATACGCCCGTGCCGTCGCCGGGCCCGGGCCCGGACCGAAGAAGTCGGGGTTGAAGAACAACCGGAGACCGAAGATCCCGCTGGGATAGCCGTAGATCGTGTAGTCCAGCCCGTCACCCGCCGCGTCCAGTTTGGACTTCGTGTCCTCGAAAAGGGCCTTGTCGCCGGGCTCGAACAGCTGCTTTCCCGCGTGGTCTCCGGGGATGGCGGGACGCTTCGCATCGGGGTCCCACGGCGGGTTCTCGAGCACCGCGCCCTTGCTCCGGTAGCCCTCGGGAAGATCCGAATTGGCGTGGTCGGGGGCGACCGGGAGATCGAGATAGAGCCCGAGGATGCGTTTCGAAGGGTCCGTGTTCGACCGGTAGCCGGGCTGGTTGATCAATCCCGCCCGCACGAACCGGTCGCCGCGTCGACGTGAATCCAACGTCACCAGGAAATCGGTGATGCCGTAGCCGTCCTGCGCGAGCCAGTTCCAGAAGCTCTCGTTGCCGGCGCCCCAGAGCAGCCACGTGTTCCGGCCGCGGATGGCGTCGCGCTCCTTGGCGTCGATCTTGCCGTCGCCGTCGGTGTCGAAGTCCAGCGGCCGCAGCTGCCCGTCCTTGCCGGACGGCACCATGTCCATCCGCCAGAACAGGTCGCGGGATTCGGCAGGGAAGCACTCGGGCGTGCGCGGCGTGATCTCGGTGCCGTTCCGCGTCCGACCTCCGAGCGCCTCGTCCAGCGGATGCCCGGGCACCGCCTTCTTCCGCAACGCCTCGATGCTCTCGTAAGGGTACTTCGGGGGCGCCGCCTTCGCGACCGCGTTGGTCGTCCCCGGCACGGCCGGGGCCGGGGCGGCGGCATGATAGGTTTCCGCGAAGGCGGTCATGGCCGTGACGGAGACGATCGCGACGACGCGGCGGAACCGTGGGAAATGGGGGGCAGGAATCATGACAGGGGTCGGGTCGGGTTGCCAGACGGACGAAAGGGCGTCCTCAGCCGGTGATTTCACTGTCTCCTCCTGATTGATATCTTTGGTCAATGATAAAGATATCAAAAATGGAAACCCTAAGATATATTAGGTCTTAAGAGATATCTTAAGAACATTATAAAACACATCCGCGAACGGGTCTTAGGTGCTGAAATCGGGCTTCCTTTCGGCCTCCGAAGACAGGTCCCTAGGTGTGATACTAGGGAGTCGGGATCGTGACCTTGCCGTCGTCGTGGTGCCCGGTGGGTCCTCGTTCCGCAGGTCCCATCGCGCCCTTGGGCCCATTCCTCATCGGATGCCGGTGGCAACGGGTTGGAATGCTTCGGGAACGCCGCGTTTCGCGACTGGCCGGTGCCGATCGAGGCGCGGACCCGCGTCGCGGAGGTTCCGCAAGAGGAACGATCAAGCGCAGCGGCTGTCGGTCACTTCTTCCCGAGCTGGGAGAGGAACTTCACCAAGTCGCAGAACTCCGCCCGGCTGAGCGGGTCGGCGATGCCGTCGGGCATGAGGGAACCAAGTTGGCGACGTTCCGCGATCTGCGAAGGCCGCAGATGGACGGTCTTCCCGGAGAGATGGTCCAGCAAGGTGAGTCCCTCGGCCGTCTCGCCGCGCAGGTAGCCTTGGTAGGTCGTGCCGTCTGCGGCCACGACCTCGTGGGCCATGAATCCTTCCTTCACTTCCTTCTGCGGCTCCAGGATCGCGCCGATGACGAACTCCACGGTCTGCGCCGTGCCGAGCGGGCTGAGGTCGGGACCGACCTTTCCCGGCGTGCCGTCCACGCTGTGGCAGGCAGAGCAGGCGAGGCCGGGCCGCATGAAGATCTCGTGGCCGCGGGCGACGTTCCCGCGGGACCGCACCTCGGCCGCCAGCGTGGCCAAGTCACCGAACCTGGAAGCCCCGCCTGCCGCCGTGACATCCGCGGACCTCTCCAGCGCCGAGGCCAAGGCGGCATCGCGGCGACCGGCGGCTCCCAAAACCGCGAGGCCGGTCTCGGCGGCGGTCTTCGGGATGGTCTTGCCGGCCAAGGCGCCGGCAAGCGCCGGGGCACCGTCGCGTCGGAGAAGGAACGCCTTGAAGACCTCGGTCGTCGCAGCAGGGTCCTGGGCTTCGGCGAGCCAAGCGACGGCGGCACGTGCCGCGGCGGAAGGATCCAACGGCACCAAGCTGAGGAATGCCGCGCGCCGGATCCGGACGTCCGCAGGAGCGGAAGCCAAGCCGCGGAGGACTTCGCGGTCCGGCTCGCCGCCATACATACCGAGGGCTTCGATCGCAGCGGTGCGGAGTCCGGGATGGACGGTGATATCGACTGCATCGGCCGCGACGCGGTCGCGCAAGGCGGCGATCCGCCATGCGCCGGCCAGCCGGACCGCGGCATCCCGTAACTCCGGCCGGTCCTGGGCGAGCAAAGGTCGGAGCTGCGCCGCCAGATCGCCTTCCGGACGGAGGTCGCGTTCGCGCGCCGCCGCGAGCAACGCGCCGAGGCTGCGGACGTGGGAGCCGGAGTCGTAGTTCGTCCCCGTGGTGTGCGCGCGGACCGAAAGCAGCACGCCGAGTTCCTTCGGCCCACCTGCGTCGGCGACGACCTGGAGCAGACCTCGTTGCGTGGCTTCGTCGAGCGCGACTTCGCCGATGCGCCGCAGCCGGTTCGCTGCGAGCGAGACGGTTCCGGCGCTGCGGTCGACCCGGTTGAAGGCCGCGAGACGGGCCGGCTGGCCGCCGAACTTCAGGTCGCCGCGGGCGAGGGCGTCCTGCCAATGCGGACGCAACGCGTGCACGCACTGGGTGAAGGCATAATCGATCACCGGATCCCAAGGCAGGTCGGCAGCGATGGCGGCGGTCTCAACCGCGCGGACGTCCGCGACGTAGCTGCACGCGACGATGGCTTCGAGCCGGACGCGCGGCGAGGGATCGGCGGCCAGCCGGGCGAGCAGGTCCAACGGCCGGGGAAGGCGGTCGGCCCAGATCCCGGCGACGTGGGCGGCATAGGCGCGGGCTTCGGGCGCCTTGGCGGACGCCAACCGCGACAGCAACCCCGCCTCGACCACTTCGTGGGACGCATAGACGCCGAGCGCCTCGAAGAGCGCGTGCTCATCCGTCGCCGCCGGAGAGGAGGTCCACGCTGTGAGCGCGGCCGTGACGTCGGCGGTCGGCCGGTCGGCGAGGACGCGCTTGGCCATCTGCCGGTACCAGCGTTCCGGCGAAGCGAGCAGCGCGACGAGTTCCGGCGTCGGCAGTCGTGTCAGCTTCTTCCAGGGCACGAGAGGCCGGCCCTTGGCGGTCACGCGCCAGATGCGGCCGTGCGACTTGTCGCGGTCCGGATGGCGGAAACTCGTCTGGTAGTGTCCGATGACGGGATTGTACCAGTCGCAGAGATAGAGCGCGCCGTCGGGACCGAACCGCGCGTCGACGACGCGGAAGGCGGTGTCGGTCGACTCGATCAAGGGCGGCAGGCGCTCGGCCTTGAAGCCCGCCCCGTCATCGGTGAAGCGGAAGCGTTCGACCGAGTTCTGGAGATATCCGCCGCTGACGGCTTCGCCTTGGTTGGCGGGCGGAAAGTGGCCGTTCTCGACGAAATCGCCGCCACCGAATTTCCGCCCTTGGTTCCAGATCGAGCGCTGTTCCAGGAAGTGGTCGGTGCGGATCATCGCTTGGGCCAGGTGGTAGACGCCGTGGCCGTTGCCGGCGAAGATGAAGGGTTGGCCCCAGCGGTCGAAGGCATTGCCGAACGGGTTGTGCGCGCCCATCGCGCCGGTCCAGAACGGATCGAGACGCAGCCGTCGCGGCCACAGGCGGAGGACGCCGGCTTGCCGGAGCTCTTCGATGCCCCACGGCGTCTCCACGCGCGAGTTGGCGTGGAGGCCCTGGCTCATCAGCAGTTCACCGCTCGGACCCCAGGTGAACGAGTTCACCGTCTGGTGCGTGTCGCCGGTGCCGAAGCCGCGGAGCACCACACGGCGATCGTCGGCCTTGCCGTCGCCGTCGGTGTCGCGCAGATGGAGCAGCTCCGTCGAACTGCCCACGTAGAGCCCGCCGTCCCCGAGCTCGAGCCCGGTGGGCATCAGCAGGTCGTCCGCGAAGATCGTCGTCTTGTCCGCGCGGCCATCGCCGTCGGTGTCCTCCAGCACGACCACCTGGTCGCGGGCAGGTTCGCCCGGCTTGATCTGCGGATAGGTGACGCTGCCGGAGACCCAGAGGCGGCCGTCCGGATCGAAGCGGATCTGGATCGGCTTCACCACGCCGTCGACCTCCGACGCGAAGAGGTCCACCTCGAAGCCATCGAGCACGCGGAAGGATGCCTTCTCGGCCGCGGGTGGATGAGAACCGTCCGCCGCGCCGAGGCGGACAGCGGACAGGCAAAGGCAAAGGAGTCCGCGGATGACGCCGAGGCGGATGAAGAGAGTAGAAGAACCGGAGCACCGGAGACCGGTCGGCGGGATACCGTGCTCCAGCGATCCAGAGCGGTCCGTTTCCGGGGATGATGCGCCACAGTGTTTCATTCGCGTGATCCGTTTGATCCGTGGACGTGTTTCAGCGGCTGGCCTCGGGCGTCATCTGCGCTAGCTTCTCTATGTGCCGTTCGGCCTCGGCGATGAGCGGCACGAACTGTTCCAGCTCGGACGGGAACCAACGGACCTTCGGATCGCGATGGTCGCGGCTGCTCGGTTGCTCGGTGCGGTCGCCGGCGAGGAAGGCCCAATTGGTCGGGCGCGCATAGCGGAACCACAGCGTGTTCTTCTCCGCCACCGCGGCCCGCACCGCCTCGAATCCCGGCCCGCTCCATCTTCCCGCCGCGTCGGCATGGCCGGCGCGCGATGCGATCCCGCCCAATCCGAGCTGACGGACGAACACGGCTGCCACCTTGGCTTGGCCGGCCGGCGTCAGCTGCCATCCGTCCCGCGTGAGGCGGCCGGCATCGCTTTCTTCCGCGAGGCCCTTCGCGAGGTCGACGAGCGTCGCGCCCCGTTGCGCCGCGATCTCCCGGATGGCGGCGGCGTACCGGAGGAGACCGATGTTGTGGACGGTCAGATCCGGGAGCGCGGCTTCGGACGGACGCTCGAACGGCGGGGGCGTCACCAGCACGAACCGCGACGCGACGGCGGCGCACGCATCGAGCAGCTGTCCGTAGGCGCGGGCGAAGTCGCCCACCTTCGCTTCGCCGGCCATCGATTCGGTCTGCCCGAACTGGACCACCACCACCGTCGCCCCGGCCCTCCGCAGCTGCTCGGCGAGGTTCGGATAGTTCAGCTCGCGTGGCCGGGCGAAGACGGTGTCGCCTTCCCACGCGAGACCGCGGAACGAGAGACGGAGGCCGGGATCCGCGATGGTCAGCAGCGTCTCGACGTGCCCGGATTGTTGGGCGGCGACGACGTTGGCGCCGCCGAGGAACGCGACGACGTCGTTCGTGCGGAGCGGGAAGGCCGCGGCGCCGAGCGCCGGAACCCCGGTGACGAACGCCGCCATCGCGGCGCAACGGGACGCGCGCCGCACGATTTCTGTCACGAGGGTGCCCATGGGGATCGCCGGGGAAGTTGCCGCGGCACCCTGCGATCTGGCCAGCATCGATTGCCGGGACGGCGCCGTGGCCGCACGGCGGGGCGTCAGTGTCCCGCCCGGAGGACGACCTCGCCCTTGAGGATCCGGTTGCAGCACGTGAGCCGGAACTTCTCCGGGTCCTTGTTCCACTGGTCGAGCACGTCGAGCTCCTCGTCGGTGGGGTCGGAGAGGTTCTCCATGCCGCTGACGACCTCGGCGACGCAGGTCCCGCAGGAGCAGTTGAAGCAACCGGCCTCCATCTCCACTCCCGCCGTCTCGCCGGCTTCGATGAGGTTCTCGCCGTCCGGGACCTCGGCGGAGACGTTGGCGGGGAGGATGGTGAGCTTGGCCATGGAGCAATCGTGTCGTGCGACGGGGCGGAGAGATAGCGGTCGGGGGACTGAAGTCAACGCGCGGCCGGGGATCGGCCCCGTCGGTCGGACCTCAGACGACGGCGACGGTGTTCACCAGTTCGCCGATGCCCGAGATCGCGATGCGCACCACGTCGCCCGCGGCGAGGGTGAACTCGTTGGCAGGGACGACGCCGGTGCCGGTCAGCAGCACGGCGCCGTGCGGGAACTCCTGGCTGCGGCACAGGTAGCCGGCGAGTTCGGGGAAGCTGCGCTTGATCTGGTCCACGCCGGTCTTTCCGGTGAAGACCTCGGCGCCGTCGCGCAGGATGCGGATGGAGATCGTCCAGGTGCGGGCCTCGGTTTCGGACGTGCCGATGGTGATGAACGGTCCGAGGGCGCAGGACGCGCGGTAGACCTTCGCCTGCGGCAGGTAGAGCAGGTTCTCGCCCTCGATGTCGCGCGAGCTCATGTCGTTCCCGATGGTGTGGCCGACGATATCGCCGCGGGAGTTGAGCACGAGCGCGAGCTCGGGCTCGGGGACGTTCCATCGCGCATCGGAACGGATGCCGACCTCCCCGCCGGTGGCGACGACCTTCTCGGCGACCGACTTGAAGAAGATCTCCGGACGGGCCGCTTCGTAGACCCGGTCGTAGGCGGTGGCGCTGAAATCCGATTCCTCCATCCGCGCCTTCTTGCTGCGGAGATAGGTCACGCCCGCGGCCCAGACCTCCTGGCGGTCGACCGGAGCGAGCAGCGTCGCCGCGGCGAGCGGCACGCGGCGTAGGCTCCGTTTCGAGAGGGCCGCGATCCGCTCCGGGAGATCGGCGGCATCGAGCAGTTCCGCGAGACCGGCGACACCGGCCTCGGTGAGGTCGAGCAACGTGGAGTCGTCCACGAGCAATCCGACGGAGGGCCACGGCGTGGCAGGAGAACGGAAGCGGCAGAGTTTCATGGGCGGCGAGGTTGGCGGGCGCGGGGGCCGACCTCAAGCCGGGATGCGACCGGCGAAGGTCCGGTGTGCCGACCAAGGACGCCGGGCCGCCGACCGGGGCAGGGCACAAAAAAGCGGAAGCAGGCGAACCTGCTTCCGCTCCGAAATCTAAGCCTGAGCTCAGTAACGGCTGCCGCCGCCGCTGTAGCCGCCGCCGCCGCCACGACCACCACGGTCGCCGCCGCCGCCACCGCCACGGTAGCCGCCGCCGCCGCCGCCGTAGCCGCCGCCGCCACCGGAGCGGGGACGCTCTTCCTTCGGCTTCGCCTCGTTGACGGTCAACGAACGGCCGTCGAGCTGCGCGCCGCTCATGGCCTGGATGGCCGCCTGCGCGGACTCAACGGTGTCCATGGTGACGAAGGCGAACCCGCGGGAACGACCGGTCTCGCGGTCGAGCATGAGGGCCACTTCGACCACGACGCCGTGCTGCGAGAACGCGTCCTGCAGCTGGTTCTGAGTGGTGTTGAACGATAGATTACCGACGAACAATTTTGTTCCCATATGTGATGTTTGCTGCCGACCTAGCTGCGAGTCTCGAACTGTTCCCGATTGTCGGGTTTCAAATCATCACTGAAACGTGTTCAACTGAAGATCCACCAAGTGCCGAAGAGCAAGCCGTCTGACGGATAGCGGCCGCACAATGCCTTTCCGCGGGCGGAGCACAAGCCGAATCTCATGGCGCCGATGTCGTCGTGGTCCGCGAGGGGCTTGCACCCGATGCTCTTCCGTCGGTCCTCGTGGTTGGCCGCGGCGCCGGCGCACGGTATCTTCCGCACATGACCAAGGTGTACGCCTATTCCGGCTGCGGCACGTGCCGGACAGCCCTCAAGTTCCTCAAGATCCATGGGGTCGCGCACGAGTCGGTGCCGGTCCGCGAGCAACCGCCGACGAAGGCGGAGCTCCGGAAGATGCTGGCCTTCCAAGGGGGCGTGGTGCGCCGGTTGTTCAACACGTCGGGCACGGATTACCGCGCGCTCGGGCTGTCCTCGACATTGCAGGCGATGCCACCGGATGCCGCCCTCGATATGCTGGCGACGAACGGAAACCTGGTGAAACGGCCGTTCTTGCTCACGGCGGAAGGCGGGACCGTCGGCTTCGACGAGGATGTCTGGCGAGAGCTGCTCGGGATCAAGGCCTAGCCGTTGTTTCTTGGTTGCCGGAGGACTTCCATCGAAACCACGCTGGTAGCCCGCCCATGAAAGCCACCACCACTGCCGTCCTTCTGCTCGCCGCGGAAATCCTTCTCGCGGCGCCACCGGAACCGAAGTTCCGAGCGGTCGACATCGATACGACGATCGGCATCGGCTACGGCTTGGCGATCGCCGATGTCGACGGCGATCAGCGGCCGGACATCGTGCTCTGCGACAAGGACAAGGTCGTCTGGTACCACAACCCCGGCTGGGAGAAGCACGTGATCGCGGAAAAGCTCACCGAGCTCGACCACGTGTGCGTCGCGGCGGCGGACATCGACGGCGACGGCAAGGCCGAGATCGCGGTCGGCGCGGGTTGGAACCCGGGCGACACGGTCGGGTCCGGCGCGCTCTTCTATCTGGTGGCACCGGCCGACCGCACGCAGCGTTGGACACCGCTGAAGCTGCCGCACGAACCGACGGTCCACCGGATCCGTTGGGCCAAGGACCGCTCCGGCAAGAACACGCTCATCAGCGTCCCGCTCCACGGCCGGGGTGACAACCCGGGCAAGGGCGAAGGCGTCGGCGCCCGCATCCAGCGATACACTCCACCAGCGTCGTCCGGCGGCGAGTGGAAGGTCGATGTCTTGGACGAAGGGTTGCACAAGGTCCACAACCTGGAGCCGGTCCGATGGGGCGACGATCCTGCGCAGGAGATCCTCGTCGCGGCCAAGGAAGGCGTCTTCAAGCTGGGGCGGTCGCGCGAGGACGGCCATTCCGTCCGCGAGCAGATCGGTTCCGGCGAGAACGGCGGTTGCGGCGAGGTCCGGCCCGGATCGGCAGGCGGTGGCAAGCGCTTCGTGGCCGCGGTCTCGCCGATGCACGGCAACCAGCTCGTCGTGTTCACCCCGCCGGTGGACGCGCCGGGCAAGCTCTGGCAGCGCCGGGTGCTGGACGAGACATTGGTGGACGGCCATGCGCTCGCGTGCGGCGACCTGCTCGGGATCGGACGGGACCAGATCGTTGTCGGATGGCGGGCGATGGGGAAACCCAAGGCGGTGAAGGTCGGCATCAAGCTGTTCACCCCGATGGACGCCGAGGGCAAAGAGTGGCGGACCACCGTGGTCGACGATGACACCATGGCCTGCGAGGACCTCCAACTCGCCGACCTGGATGGCGACGGCCGGTTGGACATCATCGCCGCCGGTCGCGCGACGAAGAACCTGAAGGTCTGGTTCAATGCACGTCCCTGAGCCGGCGGGCGGGCGAAGATCTGGTGGCGGAATCCGGTGATCCCGCCAAGATCCGCGCCGCCTCACCGATGCTCTTGGAGGCGATATCGACGCCAACGTCCCGTGGAAAACCTACCTCCATCGATCTTGGAGACCGCTTCCGTAGCGGCCCGTCTTGGCCTTTGGTCGGTCGAGTTCTACTTCAGGCACTTCCTTCTCGTCGCGGGCCTCGGTGTGCCGGCCGCGGTCTTGGGAGGCTTGCTCGTCGTCCGCGCCTGGAAGATGTCGGCGACGGCGCGTTGGGCGGTGCGCTGTTCGGTGGTTGCGCTCCGGATCGTGCTCTTGGCCGGGCTGCTCGGCACCGCGCTGGTCGGACAATCCGAGGGCGGGCCGTCGGAGGTCATCTCGTTGGCCTTCAGTTGGACCGAGGTGATCCGGTTGGCTGCCGCCTATGCGAGGGACACCTGGCCGGCGCCGCTCGGGAATTGGATGTGGTTCGTGGCGCTGCAGACCTTGTTGCTGCTGCTCTGGGCGGTCCTGACCCACGTCGGTGTGGTCTCCTCGGCGTTGCTGCTCGCGGGTGTCCGCGAGGTCTCCGCGGAGATGTTGGGCAAGGTGATCCGGACCGCCACCTGGAGCCTGGTGGTGTTCCCGATGGCGGTGATCCAGGTCCTCGGGATCCTGATCCCGGTGAGCGGTTGAGCCGGAGGCTCGCCTGAAGCGGGGTCTTGCCCCAAGGTCCTCCGATGTCGTCCGCACCGCTCACCGGCCTCAATGTCCTGCTGCTCGACGACGAGCCGCTGCTGCGCCGTCAGCTCACCGCCGCCCTGGAACGGCTCGGCGCCGATGTCGTCGTCGCCGATTGCCTCGCGGCCGCGCGCCGGATCGCGTCGGAGATGAGCTTCGATTTCGCGCTGCTCGACGTGAACCTGCCGGATGGCCTCGGGCACGACCTGCTCCGCGACAAGGTCTTCCCGGCCTCCACCGGTGTGGTGGTGATGACCGCGGAAGGCGCGGTGGGCGGCGCCGTCGAGGCGATGAAAGCGGGCGCGCTCGATTATCTCACGAAACCGTTCGAACCGGCGGCGCTCGCGCTCGTGCTGACCCGGGCGCGGCAGACGCGGCCGACCGCCCGGGCCTCCGAGCATCGGCGCGCCGATGCGCCGGAGCGGGATTTCTTCTTCGGTGGCGCCCTCGCGCCGTTGCAGGCGCAGCTGGACAAGATCGTCGCCGCCGACCGCCGGATGCAGATCAGTCTCGCGCCGGTGCTCATC
>CANGMH010000039.1 GCA_947454005.1 Verrucomicrobiota bacterium | reverse complement strand
GATTCCATCTAGCTACAGCACATGCCCCGACCAAAGTCGGGGCCTTTTGTTTCCTGGAGTTATCCCCAGCCTTGTCTTTCCCTTCTTAGAAGGAGAACTATTCTTCCTGCTGGGGATTCTTCTTCTTTGTATTCTTATATAGAGTGAAGTCAGCGGGTCGACATCTGGCGGTCGGGCCGCCGACTTCTTGATGTCGGCCGGCCGACATCAGCCTGGGGCCTGTGGACAACCGATTTCACGCTGAAGTTTACGACGTAGATGTTGGTCCGTCCTTGCCCGCGCCGCTGGACGGTCACCAATCCAGCCCGGCTCAGCTCCGAGATGAACTCGGTCACGCGCGAACGGCTCAGCCCGATGTCTTGGGCCAGGCGCTCCTGGCCGGGAAAGCACGACTCGTTGTGCCACGCGTAGGAGAGAAACATCGAATACACGACCTTCGCCCCGGCCGAGAGGTCGGGGTTCCGGAGGATGAAGTTGGGCACCTGCGTGAAGCCGCCCCGCGCCACCGGGTCGGTGGTCGCCAGTTCGATGTTCTTTTCGCGGATGAGTTCGGTGATGGACTGCATGGATGTTTTGATCTTACCCGACGTTCGCGCAGGTCCGATGATCGGCGGTCCTGGCGCTAGGAGATCGTGTTCTGCTTCCGACGCTTGGCCGGCTTTGGACGCGGACTTTTGCCGCCAGATGAGCGCTTCGGGCGGCGAGCAAGCTGTGCGTGTTTGCCTGTGACCCGGACGATGCGTTCCTGCTGGGCGTTGAGCCGGATGGTGATGAAGCCCTTCTCACGCAGGGCGGCGAGGCAGGCCCGGACCTGGCGTTCACCGACGTCGAGTAGCTCGATCAGGTGCTGGTTTGAAGGGCGGTAGTCCGTGTCCGCCGCGTGGGCACCGAGTTCGGCGAGAAGCGCCTTCTCCCGCAGCGAAAGACCCCGAGCGAGCCAGATGGCGCGCGGGATCCAGATACCAAGTGTACCAGTTTCGTGGGTTGGATTGTTCATCCAACCATCATATCACGGAACGCGGCGGTTCCGCTATCTGGCCCACTGTGGATAACTTCCGCCCCTTCCGCGGGTGCGCCCGCGTGTGGTAGAATTGGCATCAGGAATACCGGCGGCGAAGCACCTCGTGCCTCCCCTCCTGGACACTCCGCCCCCGCTTCAAACCGCATGCCCGAAACCAACCCGCCACAACCCGACGCAGAAATGATCCCGCCACCCGCGGGCATCTTCGATGACGTGCCGCAACCTGCGGTAGCGTTCCGCAACGTTCCGCATGGTTCCGAAGGCTTCGGCAAAGTTCCGAACCCTGCGGAAGACTTCAGCACAGTTCCGAAAACTTCGGAAACGTTCCGCATCGTGCCGCAGACCGAGGTGCGCCGGGAGAACTGCACTCTGACGGTGCGCGAGGTGGCACGGCTTTTCGAGATCGCGGGCGTCGCCCGTTCCGAGCGCAGCATCACCAACTGGTGCCAGCTGAATCGGCAGGGCATCGCCCGGCTCGAAGCCTACTTCGATCCCAACGAACGCCGCTACTTCATCACGCCTCAATCCGTGGAAGCCGTCATCGCCGAAGAGAAGGCCAAGGCCGCCAAGGCCAACGCGGAGTTGCCGCACGGTGCGGAAGCATCCCGCACGTCAGAACCAGTGTCGGAAGCCTTCCGCACTTCGCAGACGGATTCGGAACAAGGTAGGCAGGCGGACCCCGCCTCAGCAGATGAACTGGCAGAGCTGAAGAAGGAGAATCGCGACCTACAGATCGCCAACCGCGGCAAGGATTACTTCATCGAGCGCCTGGAAAGAGAGCGAGAGACCATGCTCACGCAACTCGTCGAGAGCAGCCGAACCGTCGGTCAGCTCGAGACCCGCCTCCATCAATTGGAGGCACCCAAGTCACCTCGCCGGCTCGACGTGCGTTCTGAGCGAGACTTCGAACCACCAGAGGCACAGCAAAACTTCAGGGTGTAGACGCACCCGCCCCAAGGGCACCGACATTCCGCCGGTGCTCTTCTTTTGCATCTGAATCCTCTCATGAATTCAATTCGGCACCGTGAACGCCGGCGCTACCTGTGGCCGATAGACAAAATCGACGACTTCGCTGCCTCATACGGTCGGGGCCGCTCGACTGCACAGCTGTTGTCCGATTCCGACCGTCTGGGCGTCGTCAAAGACCTGTCCAACGATGGCCAGCCTGACGGCGTCGGTCCCAAGGCTCGGCAGGCGCTAGAAGAAGGGCTCAAGCAAGGCCGTTGGCGTTCGGTGCGTCCGATGTGCGCGGATCAGCCCCGGGTTTCGGACCCACCTTCAAGTTCGGTTTCCTCTACACCCGCACGGGAAATTCAGGCGCAAGGCTGCTGGTTGCGCGTCAGATCCGTCGCCTTGGATCGGCCCAAACTCGGGCAAGCGCCTCTTCCAGACCCTTTGTGCCACTCAATCGGCTAGGGAGAATCGCCAAGCCAATCGTGGCGGGTGGCATGATTCAATCGCAGGTGAAAACGGTGACTGCGAGAACCACTTCAGAATGGCGTTCCACGGATTGCCTACGCGCACAGGGACCGGGCATACCGGGTGCTAGGCAACGGAATATCGCGTCTAGATCCCTTCGCCGAATGGGACGGTCTGGTGGACAGCGGAGACCTCGACCGGGAGGGAATCGCCGTCGCGGGAGAGCACACGGTATTCGCGGATCTGGAAGCTCACGGTATCGCCCTGCGCCAGCTTGAGGCGGGTGAATTCGTCCTTGGTGATGCGGGTGCGCAACACGAGGCCCGAGGGCGTTTCCAGCTCCAGTCGCAAGAGCACGCCAAGGAAGTAGACGTGCTTGATCGTGGCTCGGTAGCGGTATTCGCCGAGGTTGGGCGAGAGCTGGACGGCGTAGGGCCGGAAGCCGATCCGGAGGCGTTGTCCCTCGGCGACGCCGTGGGCGGGGAAGGCCAGCTCGTGCAGCCGGGCGACGCCGTTCTCGACGCGGAGTTCCAGGATGTTGAGCACGCCGATGAAGCGGGCGACGAACTCGTTGCGGGGCTGCTCGTAGACTTCGCGGGGTGCACCGATCTGTTCCAACCGACCGCGGCTGAAGATGACGATGCGGTTGCTGACCTCCATCGCCTCCTCTTGGTCATGCGTGACGAAGACGGTGGTGACATTCAGCTCGTCATGCAGGTGCACGAGCCAGTCGCGGAGTTCCTGCCGGATCTTGGCATCCACGGCGCCGAACGGTTCGTCGAGCAACAGCACGCTCGGCTTGGGTGCCAGGGCGCGGGCGATGGCGACCCGCTGGCGTTGGCCGCCGGAAAGCTGGTGCGGATAGCGTTTCCCGAGGCCGTCGAGGCCGAAGAGCTTGAGAAGCTCGGCCACGCGGTCGGCGATGTCGGCCTTCTTCCACTTCTTGATCTTGAGGCCGAAGGCGATGTTGTCGAAGACGCTCATCGTCTTGAACAGCGCATAGCCTTGGAACACGAACCCGATGTTCCGCTGCTGCACCGGCACGTCGTTCATGCGCTGGCCGCGGATGACGATGTCGCCTTCGGTGGGCACTTCGAGGCCGGCGATCATGCGGAGGACGGTGGTCTTCCCGCCGCCGCTAGGGCCGAGCAATGCGACGAGTTCACCTTCGGCGACCGTCAGCGAGACGTCGTCGACCGCGACCACTTCGCCGAAGCGTTTGGAGATGTTCTTCAGTTCGATGCTCATGCGTTGGGCAAGGTCGGATCAGGCGCGGCTTGTGACGCTCCCTCTTCCCGGTGCTGTCTCCATTCGAGGTAGGTCTTGATGAGCAGCGTCAGCAAGGCGAGCAGCGCCAGCAAGCTGGCGACGGCAAAGGCGGCGGGGCCTTGATATTCGTTGTAAAGCTTCTCCACACGCAACGGCATGGTGTCGGTGTGGCCGGTGATGTGGCCGCTGACGACCGAGACGGCTCCAAATTCGCCCATCGCCCGCGAGTTGCAGAGGATCACCCCGTAGAGAAGGCCCCACCTCACGCTGGGCAGCGTGACGTACCAGAACGTCTGCCAACCGCTGGCACCGAGTGTGAGCGCGGCCTGCTCCTGGTCCGAGCCTTGGGCCTGCATGATGGGGATCAGTTCGCGCGCGACGAAGGGGAACGTGATGAAGATGGTGGCCATCGCGATCCCGGGCACCGCGAAGATGATGCGGATGTTCCGGTCCATCAGCCATTCGCCGAAGTAACCCTGCATGCCGAAGAGGACCACGAAGACCAGTCCCGCCACGACGGGCGAGACGGAGAAAGGCAGGTCGATCAACGTGATCAGCAGGGACTTGCCCTTGAACTCGAACTTCGCGATGGCCCAGGCGGCGGCGAGGCCGAAGACGACGTTCAGCGGCACGCTGATGGCGGCGACCAGCAGCGTCAGCCGGATGGCGGCAAGCGAGTCGGGATGCTTCAGCGATCCCCAGTAGTGCGGCAACCCCTTCGCGAAGGCCTGCGCGAACACGTTGATCAACGGCAGCAGCAGGAACACCCCGCAAAAAAGCATGGCAAAGCCGATGAGCAGCCACTTCACCCACGGCGATTCTTCGGAGCCGCGCTGTGACTTCTGCGTTCCGACGACCGTTCTGCGTTTGACGATGCCAGCCATGGTTCAGCGTTCGTAGCGGCTTGCCCAGCGTTCGACGAAGTTGATCACGCCGAGGAGCACAAAGGAGAAGACCAACAGAACCACCGCCAAGGCCATCGCGCCGGCGTAGTTGTATTCCTCCAACCGCATGACGATCAGGTAGGGAGCGATCTCGGTCTTGTTCGGCAGGTTGCCCGAGATGAAGACCACGGAGCCGTATTCCCCGATGGCCCGGCCGAACGCGAGGGCAAACCCGGTCAAGAGCGGAGGGAAGACCATCGGCGCGATGACGCTGATGAACGTCCGAGCCCGCCCGGCGCCCAGCGTGGCGGCGGCTTCCTCCAGCTCGCGTTCCAAGTTCTCCAGCACCGGTTGCAGCGTGCGGACCACGAAGGGCAATCCGGTGAAAGTCAGGGCGATCACCACACCGAGCTGCGAAAAGGCGCCCTTGATCCCTAGCGGCACCAAGAACTGTCCTAGCCAGCCCTTCGGTGCAAACAGGTCGGCCAAGGTCAGACCGGCCACCGCCGTCGGTAGCGCGAAAGGGAAATCCACCAAGGCGTCCATCAGACGCCGGCCGGGAAACTCGTAACGCGTCAGTACCCAGGCCAGTATCGTGCCGGACACTGCGTTCACCGAGGCGGCGATCAGCGACGCGCCGAAGGTCAGCTTATAGGCCGCCAACGCCCGGTCTGTGGTGGCCAGATTCCAGAATTCCGCCCATGTCAGCGCCGAGGCCCGTAGCGCCAAGCCGCCAAGCGGGATCAACACGACCATGCTCAGATAAAAGAGCGTCAAGCCGAGCGTCAGACCGAATCCGGGCAGCGGACTGTGTTTCTTGAGGGCCATGCGGGACTATTCCGTCAACGATTGCGTCCGGGAAGCCTATCGATAGACCGGGCACGACGTAAACCAACAACAACGAGAGGATTAGTCGGGATTCCGCCCAAAAAACGAAGCGGAACAGCAAACCCAAGATGTACCGGGCTTGCGGCGTACACACAGAGACAACCGCCCCAAGCCCGGTGTTCCAAAACACTTCGGAACAAAATCGATTCCAGCGAGCTCACTGGGCGGTCTCCGTCGCGAGCCCCATCTTGGCGATGCCGAGCTGCTGGATGAGGTCGAGCACCCGGATGACGTGCTGATAGTCGGTGTCGCGGGCGCCCTTGATGACGAGCGCGACGTCGGGATCGGCGTTCTTCATCGCCGAAAGCGAGGTGCGTAGCTGTTCCATGGTCAGCGGTTGTCCGTTGAGCGCCACGGCTCCGTTGACGGAGACGACGATCTGGTTGGGTTTGACCGGCTGTTTCGGCTGCTGCTGCGGCACCTGCGCCGAGGGAAGGTTCATCTCCAGGTTGTTCACCAGCTGCGGCGTCGTGATGATGAAGATCACGAGCAGCACGAAGGCGAGGTCGAGCAGCGGAGTGATGTTCAGTTCGTTCAGCGAACTGTGCTGGGATCGCGACGTCTTTTTCATGGCAGGGCCAGGCTGTTTGCGTCCACTTCCTCCACCACGTCGAACCGGACCAAGAACTTTCCTGGGAAACCCTTCGGCGGCTTGCGGCTGAGCGCTGTCGTCTGCGCCACGGCGCGGCGCACCGATCCATCCCAGCCTTCGTGACCTGAGCCACGCTTCCAGGTCGTGCCCAGGACCTGTCCCGTCGGATCGATGCTGACCTCGAGCTCCGCGACGAAATCCCGGTCTTCGATGCCCTCGGGCCGGAGCCATTTCGACCGGAGGCTGAACTCGACGAAACTCCGGTAGAGCTGGACTGGATCGGAGCTGCTTTCGACGGCCTTGGCACCGTCGCTGAAACTGAAGGACGGCAGACCAACGGGTGGCGGAGCGGCCGCGGGTGCCGTCGTGGTGGCCGGCGGGGCGGTCTGGGTCGTCGCGGGCGGCGGCGTGTTCGCGACCTGGGGTGGCTGTTCCGCGGGTCTGACCGTTTCGGGCGGCGGCTCGACGGGCTTCTCCGGCTCCTTCGGCTTCTCCGGCTCGGGCGGTTTTTCCTTCGGGGCCATGGTCACGGCGATGGTCTTGAGCTGCTTGCCGAGGTAGCCCTCGCGGGCGGCGAAGAACACCAACGCCCCGAGGATCAGGCCGTGGAAAATCGTCGAGACGACCAGGCTGACCTTGGTCGCGTGCTTCTTTTTGCGCTGGATGGGCATGGCGGGATCAGTGTTCGCCGGGGCCGAGGGGTTCGGTGGCGAGGTCCACCTTCACCACGTTGGCCTGTTGCAGCATGTCGAGCACGCCCACGATGCGGTCGTACTTGGTCTTGGCGTCCCCGCGAACGATGACGCTCAGGTCGGGATCATCGGTGCGCAACTGGACGAGCTGGGCCTGCAACGCGGTCGGGTCCACTTCGAGCTTGTTCAGGTAGATCTTCCCCGTGCCGTCCACGGTCACGTAGTTGGCTTTGCGCGGCGGATCCTTCTCCCGCTTGGAGGCGGTGGGAAGCTTCAGGTCGAGGTCGTTCACCACCGGCGTGGTGGTGATGATGAAGATCACCAAAAGCACGAACGCCAAGTCGAGCAGCGGAGTGATGTTCAGCTCCGTGAGCGAGTGGTGATGCGACTGGGAGCATTTCTTCATCGTCGTATCGGTCGGGACATCGAGGACGAAGGCTATCGCTTGAGCGCGTCGACCAAGCGGTCGCCCAACGCGGTGTTGGACTCCACGATCCGGTCGGCGAGCGCGTTGTTGGCCTGGGAGATCTCCTCGCTCAGCGGGCGGTTGTCCACGTAGTTGTGCTCGATGGCCGTGGCGAACTCCGTGGCGAAGTTGTCCAGCTCCTGCGTGATGGCCCGGATGCTGGTGACCATGAAGTTGTAGGCGAACATCGCCGGGATGGCGACGAAGAGACCGACCACCGTGGCGATCAACGCGCCGGCGACCCCGGGCGCCATCGCCGTGAGGCTGGCAGAATTGGCCTTCGCGATGCCGGAGAAGGTCTCCATCACGCCCCAGACGGTGCCGAGCAACCCGATGAACGGACCGCCGGCCACGGCGGTGGACAGCACGATCATGCCCTTTTCCAACGACAGCGCCTGCTGGCTGGCGGTGCGTTCCAAGGCGATCTTCACGGAATCAAACGAGGCGGAGCTGACCCGTTTCGTGCCCTTGATCTCGACCGCGTTGTTCTTGAGGTGGTAGTCCAGTTCGTCGGCCCCGGCGACATAGAGCTCGTAGGCGGGTGCGCCGTCGTAGTCCTCGTTCTTGCGGGCAAGTTCGAGCGGATCGCGGGTGCCGCGATAGGACTCGAAGAACCTCTTTCCTTCCCGCCGGGCGCGCCATAGCTGCCAGGACTTGGTGAAGATCACCGTCCAACTGAACAGCGACACGATGACAAGCGTGCCGATGGTGATCTTGCCTTCGGTGGTGGCCTTCTCGAAGGCGAACTGGAGGGCGCCGTCGGCCAGCAAGGGAGCGTATGGGAGTGATGACATGGTGTTCGGGGATGGAATCGAATGGCGGTCAGTTGCGGGTGGTGGGGGCTGGCAGGATGACGGTGACGCGGCCCACCGTCCGGGTGAGTTTGGGGCTGCCGGCCAGCCGGCGCTTCTTTGCGGTGTCGTCCTCCGCGTCGTCCTTGGCGGCGACCGCTTTGGACTGGTCTTCGCTCTGGAGGCCTTGGCTGGTGCCGGCGGCGGCGTTGGCCTGTCCGAAGCCCACTTCGGAAGAGGTCACGTTGCCGCTGGCGCTGATGTTCTGGGAAAGGAGGGCGGCGTCCACCGTCGCGCCGCTGGCGTTGACGCTGCTGACGCCGATGATCGTCCCCGAGACGTTGCCCCCGGCGCCGACGCTGACGCTGCCTTGGGCGAGCGCCGTGACGTTCACGTTCTGTCGGGCGACCAGGTCGATGTTCTCGCGGGCGAACACGAGGCCCTGGATATCGCCGGTCGCCTCCAGTTTCACGGTGCTGCCGATGACACCGGAACCGCGGGCGTCGATGTCGCCTTGGTGGATGACGTTGCCAGCAGCGTCCTTGGAGCCGGCGCGAAGCGTGACGGTCCCGGCACTGCTGCCGATGCCGTTCAGCGGGATCTGCACCACGCCCCCTGCGCTCGCGACGATGTCGCCGCGCGGCGTCTCGACAAGGATGTTGCCGACGGTGTTCTGCGAAGCCGGAAACGCCGGGTCCAGCGAAGGCGGGAAGGTGGTGGCGAGGATGCCGCTGCCGGGGATCGTCGGCGAATAGGTCTGGATCTGCCGGGTCACCGGGTCCACGTGGAGCTTTTCCACCGTGGCCGACCCCGAGCCCCCGGTGCCGGCGTCCACGTTGCCTTCGAGCGAACGCACCGTGACGTTGCCGCCGTCGTAGCCGGCGATGCGCGAGCCGTTCACGTCGATGTTGCCGCGGGCGATGACGGTCACGTCGCTGGCATCGACCGTGAAGATGCCCCGGGCGTTGGAGTCGCTGGCGGTGAACGTGCGGGAACCGACGTTCACGCTGCCGTCCGCCACCACGGTGATGTCGCCTCCGTTGAGCGAGGCGATCTTGGTGGAGAACATCTCCAGGTCTCCGTCCAAGCGCACTTCGATGTCCGCGCCTTCCGTGAAGTACCGGGCAAGCGCCGCGTTGCCGCGCGGACCTTGGGAGACGATCCCGACCGTGGCACCGAGATCGAGGTCGCGGGCCCGGATGTCGAACGCGCCGCCGCCGCCCAAGCGGTACCCTGTGTCCGAGTTGAGCGGGACATCCTGGCTCGCCGCGTAGAGCTGGTTCGCCACCTCGGGGCTCAGGGTCTGCACGAGCCGCGTCTGCGGCTCGCCGTTCGGCAGGAACACGGGCTGCCCGTTGACGTCGAAAACCGTCACCGGCGTGTTCAACAACAACTGGAGTTCGTCACCCGTCATACGGCCCTGGAACGTCAGCGTCTTGCTGGCCGCGTTGTAGGCGAAACGGCTTTCCAGCCCGGCCAGAGCACCGGTCAACGGCGGATAGATCAGTCCCAGCTCAAAGACACTGAAGTCCGGTTTGGCCGTCGACGGCACGCTGGTGAACTCGTTGCGGTTGATGATGTCGCCGGCGACGTGGAGCGAGGTCACGTCGTTCGCGTGCAGATTCTGACCGTCGAAACGGCTGTTCACGAGATCGCCACCCACCTTGATCTCGGCCCGCTTCGGCACACCCAGCAGTACGCCGGTCATATCGCCCGCGATGTCGAGGCTCACGGGTTTGCTGTCGTCCAGATGGAGCGGTGTGGCCGCATGGTCGGAGATCCCGAAGTCGCCGAAGTTGCGGTACTGGCGTTTGCCGCTGTCGGAGACGACCAACTGCGCCAGATCGCCGGCCTTCGCCCCGACCAGCGAGCCGCCGTCGGTCGTCTTGATGCTCAGGTCGCCGGTCGGCGAAGGGAACAGCACCACGTCGTTGCCCAGCACCACGCCGCCCGCACCGGCGGAGATCCCGAGCGTGCCCGGATAGATCGGCGGCATGCCCTGCGAGAAGGCATCGTTGAACCGAGGCAAGGCCGTGCCTCGGAGTTCGACCGCGTGGCCGGCCCGAAGGATCGTGTAGGCGTCCGCCGCATAATCGAACCGATGCCGGTTGGCCGAGGTGCTGGAACCGAGATTGTTGAAGAGACCGTTCGGGTTCCGGACCTCTTGGAGCAGGACGTCGTTCTCCGCCGACACCGACCAACCGCCGTCCACCACGCTCAGAGCGAGCAGGCGCGACGCCGTGCCGGCGTTGCGTCCGGCCTCGATCGTGCCGTCGCCGTTCCGCACGACGAAGTGTCCGGCGACATCGCGGCCGGCCTTGATGGTGACGTTGCCGGGCGCTTCGCCGAACGCGCCGCTGCCCGCGTCGCTTTGTTGTCCGCCGGCGAGCGGCAGATAGCTGATCACGTCCTGCCCGGCCGTCAGGCTGACATCGCCTCCGTTGGCCGTGCTGATACCGCCGAGGTCGGCGTCCACTTGGTAGCTGCCGGGGAGAAAACGGAAGCCGTTGGCCTTGGTGCCCGAGTTGATGTTGCCGGCGAGGGCGTGGACCGCGATGTCGCCGCCTCCGGTGCTGCGGACGTGCCCGCCGGCCACCGTGACATTGTTGCCGGCGCGCAGGCTGATGTCGCCGTTCTGCGTCTCCAGCGAGCCGGTGCCGTTGAAGGCGATGTTGCCGACGCCGGCAAGCAGCGCGCCCGTTCCGGCGGCGAGATCGCGTCCGGCCTCCAGTGTCACGGACCAGTTCACGCCACCCACGATGCTCGCGCCGTTCGCGATGGAGATGTTGTTGCCTGCTTCCAGCTTCAGACGGCTGCCGGGCTCATCGATGCCGGTGCTCGCGCCCAGATCCCAAAGCGTGCCGGCTGAGACGGTGATGTTCCTCGTGGCCTGGAGCGTCACCTGCGAGAAGCCGACGAAGGCGGTGTTGACGTCAAGATTGAGCGCGCCAGCGGCCGGTGGCTCGCCGGCCCCGACCGAGCCCGAGCCGGCACTGCCGCTGCCGGAGTTGCCGATCACGATGTCGCGCGGATCGATGAGCAATCGTCCGCCCGTGCCACCGAAGCTCGCCTTGCCCACCAGTCCGGAACGGATGGAGGACATGCGCTCGGCGGACACTTCGACGAAGCCGCCGTTGCCACCTCGTGCACCACCGGAGACATCAAGCTTCGATGCGGCCGAGTCCATGAACGAGCCGGCCGACTTGATGACGATCGCACCGCCATCGCTCGGTGCGGCGGCATCTCCCCGAGCGGACAGAACTGAACCGCTCCCCAACGTGACGGACTCCGAGGCGACCAGTTCGATGACGCCGTGGTGTTCGCGCACCGAATCGGCCTGGACGAGACCGTTCTGGTTCACGACCCGGGCCTGCAACGCGATGGTCCCGGCATCGGCGATCAACCGACCTGAGTTGTCCACCGAACCGGAAGGAAGCCGGACGGCCGCGCTAAGCGCGCGACCATCCGGCCGGGTACTCACCAACACCTCCTTGGCGGCTAGAAGTCCGATGTTGCCCTCGGGGGCGCTCAACGTTCCGTGGTTCTCCAGGTGCTCGCCGATCAGGAACAGCGAGCCGGCGCGTCCGGCGTCGAGGTGGCCGTAGTTGATGACGCTGGCCTGCGGGGGAGCTCCGTTGAACTGCCAGAACAGGCCGGCACTGGATTCGACCGGAACCACCGGCGCGGTCGAGACGATCAGCCCCGCCGCGGACACGAACGAATCCGGGCCGAAGTAGAACCCGGCTCGGTTGATCAGCACCAAGTTCCCGTTGGCTTCGATCTTGCCGAGGACCTGGGACGGGTTCTGGTCCTGGATCTCGTTCCAGACGAACGAAGCGGCCGAGGGTTGGATGAAACGGGTCGTCTCGCCGGGCGCGAGGTTGAACGATTGCCAGTTGAGGAACGCGTTGTGCGAGGCGGTGATGGCGAGCTGGTTGCCGCTCGTGACGACCGTGGCCGAACCGCTTTGGACGAAGAGTCCCGCCGGGTTCGCGCAGGCCGCCCAAGGGGAAAGCGCGGCGATGAAGCAGCCGCCCAGCATCGGGAGACTGGAAGCGGTGCGCGACGGGTTCGGGGTCGTCCCCGACGATGGTTTGGCGTCCGGCTTCATCAGAACTGTCCTCCGAGCGAGAGGTAGGCGCGCGGATCGCCGGCCTTGCGGTTCGGTGAATCCAGCAGCGGCCAACCGAGGGTCAAGCGCAGGTCGAGGCGGTTGTCGAGGTTCGCGGAGACACCGAAGCCGGCGCCCCAGAGGGAGATGCTTCCGTCGCCGCTCGCGGTGGTCTCGAGATGGTGACCTTGGCCGTAGTCCATGAAAACCGAGGCCCGCACCCAGACGGGAGCGGTCTCCGTCCCGATCGGGACGCGGGCATTGATGTAGGGCGTGCGGAGTTCGGCGCTGGTGAACCAGCCGGCATCGCCGAAGACATCGCCCTCGAAGTAGCCGCGCACGCTGTTCAAGCCGCCGAGCGAGAACTGCTCGTTGGAAATCAGCGCGCCGGTCGCCATCTGGCCGTTGGCGCGCAACAGGAGCGACCAATCCTTGAACACGCGTTGGTCACGAGTCAGGGCCAGGTTGGCCTTGCCGTAGTCCGGGGCCGCGTTCGTCGTGTAGGCGGCCGCGGCGAAGTCGCCGGTCTGGCCGACCCAGTTGCCGCCGAGGACCAAGCTGGCGGAGAAGGTTCCCGAGCGGTCGTTTCGCGAGTAGTCGGCGGAGGCGCTCAGCGGCAGGTACTGGACCTCGGTGCGCCGCGCCGGCTGGGGCGAGGACACGACGCTGGAGATCGTCTGCGATCCCTGCGCGTTGGTCACCACCGTGGTGATGAGGAAGTTGTTGGTGTTGAAGCTTTCGAGTAGATACCGCTTCCAGTCGGGTCCGCCGGAGAAGCTCCAACGGGAGGTATCGGACAGGATCAGCGGCACGCTCAGACGGGTCCCCGCGCTTTCGTTGATGGAAAGGTTCCGCCCCGAATCCTGCGACACGATGGTGAGCAGCGGCGTCCGCGAGACCAAGCGTTCCGGGCTCAGCTGGACGCCGGTGTCGCTGGAGGACGCGCTACCGAAAAAGGACAGGTCGGATCGGTTGCCGGCCGGCGGCAGACGGAACTGCCGGGTCGCCTCGTCATAGCCGAACCGGGTGGCCCCCGTGATCTGGTCTTCCACCGATCGGACGCTGCCGAACGGGAGCCGGTAATAGGCGCCGTAATTGGCCACCAAAGGACGGTTGAGGAGGTAGTCGGGATGGAGATCCCCGGTCTTGAACTCCTCGGGGGTGAAGCCGTAGGAGATGCCTGCCTGGTGTTCGCGTTGCCAGAGATTGTTGTAGCTGGCCGAAGAGTTGATACGCCAATCGGGGGTGCCCGGTGTGGCGTGGTTGTTGACCTCGATCCGGCCATGGAGCGGGAAGCGGTCCTTCACCCGGAGCGTGAGCGCGCTGGTGCCGGCATCGGGTCCGGGCCCGATGGTCGGGAAGATCTGGCGGTCGCGGTTCTGGTTGGCGAGGTCCACCTCGCGCTGGAAGACCAGGCTGTTGAGCAGGGAGTTGGTCTTCAGGCTGGGCAGCGCGCGGAGGACGTTGTCGGCGCTGAAGTGGCCGTTTCCCGCCACCTGGATGTCCACGAGTTTCCCCTCGGTCACCTGCACCTTGACGACAGCATTGGTGAGCTGCTGCTGGGGAAGGCCCACCGATACGGTCGCGAAACCGCGCTCGCGGTAGGCCAACTGGAGTTCGCCGAGCGCCTTCTGGATCTGCGGCAGCGAGACGGCGGGGCCGACCGCGTTGGTGAACACCTGTCCGATGGTGTCGGCGCGCAGCAGCGTGTTGCCGACGACGTCGTAGCGGCGCACCTCGAACGTCGGGGCGGCGGGCTTGGGAGCAGGCGCGGCGGATGCGGGTTCGAGCCGCTGGGTCGAACGGCGGGCGAGCGGAGAAAGCCCTTCGTCGATCGCCACGACGACGTTGCCGTCGGTGAGGACCTGACCGGGCAAGGTCACGGAGACCCCGGCATAGCCCTTGTCGCGGTAAGCGGCCTGGAGCCGGGAGAGGGCTTCTTCGAGATGCGGTAGGCTGACCGCGGGCCCGGCCGCGGGACCGAGGAGGCGATCGATTTCTTCGACAGAGAGCACCGAGTTGCCGCGCACCTCGAAGTGCCGCACGTCGTAGGAGGGCACGGTCCAGGCCGACAAGGTGGCGGGAGCGGGCTTGGCCATCGCGCTGTCGTTCGCCCGGATCTGGACCACGCCGTCGGTCAGCGGTTGTTGCGGAAGCGTGACGGCGACCTGCATGTGACCCCGGTCACGATACGCCTGCTGTAGGTCCACCAATGCGCGGCGGATCTGGGGCAAGGTGACGGCCGGGCCGACAGCGCGTCCGGTGACGCGATCGATGGTCGCCGGATCGAGTTCCGGACCGCCGGAGATCTCGAAACGGCGGATCTCATAGGTCGGAGACGAAGGTGGCGCCGTCGCGGTGATCGTAGCGGCGGATGGAACGTTCGTCGCGGCGACGAGCGCGGTGGATCCTTCGGTGGCCGCGACGAGCGCGGCCAAGCAGAGGCCGACGGTCTGGCCGGTGCCCGGGAGGCGATTCGGCCGGGCACGCCGGACCGCAGGTCTCCGCTCCTTCAGGTGAAGGTCGCGGGCACTGGAGATGGTCGGCTTCTGGGGCATCGATGACGGGAGCTACAACGGACGGAAAAGGATCCAAATGAGCCGGCGCGGGTTTCGCCCCGCGCCGGCTGTGGCGTCGGACGGGCGATTATTCGATGGGCGAAACCGGTGCGCCTTCAGCCGTGCGCTCCACCTTCAACTTGCTCAAGGGGATCGAGAAGGCCGAGGTCTGGAGATCCACGTCGATGGCCTTGATGAGGCGGTCGCGGAAGGACTTGATGTTGGCCGACGCGGTGGTCCGGACGAAGAGATGCTCGTAGCCCCACTGGGTGTACTGGCCGTTGATGACGGGGGAGTGGTCGTTGCCTGCCGCGGAGTAGGAACCGACGAACGCCTTGTTGCCGTTGAACGCGAGGATGTTCGCCCCGCCGTTCACGTTGATGGCGTCCACGCCCGTGAGATAGCTGACGGCTGGTCCGGAGACGTTCAGCAAGTCGCGGATCTGGGTGGAGTTGCGGCCGGTGGAATCGATGACGAACTGGGATTTGGCAGCATCCCAGTTGTAGAAGATCGGGCTGCCGGTGAAGCCGTTCTCCTTCTGCACGATGGTGCGTTGTCCCGCGCTGGGATCACGGCTGACGTAGTGGACGAGCGCGGTGTCGTTGGTGTCGCCGGTGAGGAACCAGCCCGGAACCGCGCCGTTGGCCGCGAGCGTGCGGAACTGCTGGACCGTGATGTTCTTCAACCCCGCTGGCGCGGAGGAACTCTTGACCAGGAACACCGGGGTCACCCCGAAACGGACGTCTTCGAGGGTCGGCGTCGTGAACGACGTGGAACGTTGGAACACCGAAGAATAGGCGACGTCGGACTGGAGGTTGACGGTGTTGGTGTCGCCCGCGGTCGAAGAGGCCAAGAAGTTGACGTTGCGGTTCTGCGTCAGGTCCTGGATGCCGGCGTTGGCGCCGTTGTAGAAGGCGCGGACGGTGACGTTCTGGTTGCCATACAGTTCAGGGATGGTGCCGGTCCAGGTGACCTTGAGCTGGCCGGAAGTCGCAGGGGCATCGGCCGGGTTCTGCGACGTCAGGTTCCCGCCGAAGATGCTGCGGATGGCGCGGTAGGAAGTGTCGCGGAAAGCGACGGCACCGGAGATGTTGATCTCCACCTGCGCGGAGGCGCTGGCGGCGGTGAGCACGGCGCCCACCACGGTGACCAAGGAGAGTTGAAGCGTTTTCATGTTTCGTTCTGCTAGCGTTGAAGGTTTTCGGTTTCGGTCCGGACGAGGAGTCAAAGGGTTCGGGCAATGCGGTCAGGGCAGGACATCGACGGCGAAGAACCGGACGGCTGCCGTGCTGTTGTCCTGCAGGCTCTGCACGGAACCGTCGCCGGTGAGGGAGGCCCCGGCGGACCAGGTGGAGACGGGCCGGCCCAAGCCGGACGCATCGGTGGCGCGGAGCGTGTAGCGGGCGCCGGTGACCGTCTTGAACGAGACGGTGGTGCCGTCTCCTGCGCGGACGACGGTGCTGATGGTCGGCACGGGCGGCGGGGTGCTGCCGGTGTTGAACGTGAGCGTGCCGTCCGGCTTCAGTTCGAAGTAGCCCAAGAACCGCCCCGGGGTGTTGAGCGTGCCGCCGGCGGTGGTGCCGGGAACCAGTTCGTAAAGGTCGGAGCGGGACACGTTCCCCGGATCGCCGTCAAAATCGTCCGCCGTGGCACTCTCCACGTTTCCTTGGAAGGTACCGATGAAGTCACCGGCGTCGCCAATCAACGGGGTGAAGGCGAAGTCGGTGTTCAACGGGATCACCACACCGGTGGCCGTGTTGTTCGGGCCGGCGGCCTGGCTGCTGCTCGACGCGGCGGCATTCACGCCCACGGAGTCGATCTGGCTGGCACCGGTGCCATGGACGAACTGGCCTTTGCGCAACCAGGCAGGGCTTTGGACCGCTGCGTCCAGACGCGGCGCGCTGACCCAGAGGGTCTGCACCGGATAGTTGGCATCGACAGGCGGGCGGTTGGCGCCGGCGACGGACCACTTGAGTCCGTTGAGGCTCGGGAACGCCGAGGCGAGCTGCGCGGCGGACAGGTTGGCGACGTTGACCGTCTTGCCGACCGGCAGCGCGTTGTAGTTGGTGGCTTTGCCGAGGTTCACCACGTAGTCGGAGGCGTTGCCGGTCTGGCGGAAGGCCAGCACCAGATCGCCCGGACTGTAGAGGAAAGGCGCGGCTTGCAGCGCCCCGGTGAACAAGGCAAACCCGCCGAGCAGCCCGACGAAGGCGGGGCTGAGGCGAAGGTTTGAGTGGGTCTTCATGATGCGATCAATCGGTTATGACTATGTTTCTGTGCAGCCTGCGCAGGCACGCGGATGAGGCGTGGCGTCGGCGTTGAAACGCCGGCTTCCTGGCTGACCTGACAGAACTTCCGGTGATCCGGTCAGTCCCGCGAAGTGACTGGGTTGCTGGAGTGCCTCCCGTGGCCGGGCGGGCAACGACTAAGGAAATCTAGAAAGGCGCGGCGGACATCGGAGGCCTCAGAACGCGAGTTGGACGCGGGTGGAGAGGACATTTTCGTCCTGCGCCGTGACGACCCCCGGGGCCGTCTGCGAGGCCGGCACGTTTTGCACAGCCGGAGCACCGCCACCATCGAAGGTCGTGTGGGTGAAGCCGGTCAGCACGCGGAGGTTCTTGTTGAGCCACCAGTTGACACCGACGGACCACGAGGTCGCGGAGTCGGCGGAGTAAAGCGGGTTGGCGAAACTGGGGAAGGTGTCGCGGTCCAGTTCCAACTGGCTGTAACGCGCGACCAATTGCCATGCGCCCCAGCCGTCGCCATGAAAGTTGAAACGTCGCAGAGGGTTGATGCCCGTGAACGAGGCCGGTTCACCGGTCAGCACCCATTGTCCCGAGACTTCCCAAGCCGTGTGTTGCAGCTCCTCGGACCGGCCGGTCGTGTTGTTGCGTACCCCCTCGTTGGATAACACGTATTCACCGAGCAGACCGAAGGAACCGTAAAGATAGGTCGCCTGCGGCGAGACCCGCCAGTGCGCGCCATCTCCCACCACCGGGCCGACGACGGGATTGTAGGCGAAGAACTGCTGGAGTCCCGGGGTGGCATAGCCGGCCAGCGTGCCACCGGTGGTGCTAGGCAGGGCCAGCGCATTCGAGCTCACCTGGCTGTAGCTCGCGCCGAGTCCGAAGCCGAAACCCTGGAGGGCCTTCAGGTCGGTGTGTTTGAACGGCTGTCCGAACACGCGGCCGGCGAATTCCCGGTTGTCGGTGAAGTCGGAATTGTTCGGGTTGCGCCCGTCGCCGGACACGTTGAAAACGCCCGCCGCGTAGCTGAAGGCATCATCGGCCAGGCTTCCCCACAACTGTACGCCGACGCTCCGGTTGGAGATCAGGTCGGTGGCCAGCGACCGCTCGTTGAACGGCAGCGTGGTGTCGGACTGCAACGCCTCGAACCCGACCGGCCCTTTGAACTTGCCGGCCTTGAACTGGAGCGCCGGGCTGAGGCGGTAGTTCAGGCTCGCATCGAGGATGGATGGCGTGCCGTTGCCGCCGAACTCGGGCACGAACTGGTAGTCCAGTTCGCCGAACAGCGTGCCCTCGATGATGGGCCGGGCACGGCGCAGGGAGAATCCGTCGTTGCCGTCGGACAGCCGGTTGTCGCCGAAGAAGGTGCGGGAATCGAGCTGGACGAGCCCTTTGAGCTTCAGGACGAAGTTCGTGTCGGCCGAGCTGAACACGAAGCCGTTCTGGCCGAGCGAGATCTTCGGTGCCGTCTTCGCCTGCGTCTCGGCGGCCGTGACGGCGGCCTCCTCGGCGAGTTCGCGCTTGCGGTCGGCGATCTTCAGCTTTTGGTCGAGTTCCCGCAACGTCGGGCCGTCCTCGGGCGTCACCGCGATCTCGGGCAGCACGCGGCCGGCCTGGAGCGAGCCCACCTTGCTTTCGAGTTCGCCGATCTTCGCCAGCAGCGTCTGCACACGCGTCTCCTGGGTCTTGAGCGCATCCGCCTGCGCGGTGCGATCGGTCTTGGCACCGCTGGCCTGCTCGGCGTTGCGCTGTTCCAGGCGGGTGATCTGGCTCTGCAGCCGCTGGACCAACTCGGCCTGTGCCTGTTGGGCGAGCGCGAACTGGTTGGTCAACGCGCTGAACTGGGCCGCGCTGACGGCAGGCTGCTGGGACGGGCCGGCCGCGGCGTTGGAAGGGGCGCCCGGTGATGCCGGAGCGGTCGCGCTGCGGTCGTTGCAGCCCGTCAACAGGAGGCTGCCGAGAACGGCGGCCGTGATGGCGGGAACGGTCTGTTGGTGCTTCATGACTCTGGTTTGCTGTCGGCACCGTGGCGTCTCGGATGGACGAGGCCACAGGGTCGCCGCGGAGAGTCCCTCACTGGAGTTGGAAGACTCCTCGCTCGGGCCGCGACGGTTCGTGGGTTGGATTAG